>NZ_OY781464.1:0-90000 GCF_963676735.1 uncultured Draconibacterium sp.
TGCCAGTGCGATTACCAGAACACCAACGGCACCTTAAGTTTTATCGGTACCGATGGCGAAAAAGACACCATAACCATTTCTACCACAGATGATGCCTTGCTTGAATCAACAGAAAGTTTTGTGGTCAATTGTCGAACATCAGCAATACGCTGGTAACCGACGAGGACAACCAGGCGACAGCCACGATAACGATAACGACAGCGCGGAACTTAGCGTTTCAGACCGCAGCGTAAGCGAAGGCGGCAACCTTTTATTTACAGTAGCTTTAAGTGGCGATGTACAGGGCTCCTTTACCATTGATTATGCCAGCAACGATGTAACGGCCAGCAGTATCGGGTCAATCGACTATGCGGCCAGCACCGGCAGCCTGAGCTTTTCGGGTACCGATGGCGAGATCAAAACAATCAGCATCTCCAGTACCAACAACAATATTCTGGAGCCTGATGAAAGCTTTGAGTTGAACTTTACGGACATCTCCAATGAGTTGGTATCGTTGATGCCCAGGCTATTGGTACGATAGAAGATAACGACCCCGCAACGCTTACTTAACCGGTTTTACAGCTACCGAGGGCGATGTAAATGCCACCGATAGTTTTGTTGTGAGCCTTACCCGCCAGGCACAGTACGATGTGGAAGTAAACTTTACCACCACAGCCGGAACCGCCACCGAGGTTACCGACTATATAGTAACACATAGCGGCGTTACCATTCCGGCAGGGGCAACCAGTGTAAAACCTACCATTAACCATTGTAGGCGACAGGTTGCCGAAGCCCAGGAAAGTTTTACCGCAACAATTCTGAATCGGAATACAATAACCAGGATGTATTGCCGGTACCCTATCGCTGCCAGTCACCATTAACGATAACGACGCTGCGGTGGTAAGTATTACACTCCATCGGCAGTTGACGAAGGCGAAACCATCACATTTAGCATCTCAGTAGATAAAGCTGTTGAGGGCGGGTTCGATTGTAAGTTTTGCCACCCTTGACAACACAGCAGAAGCCGGCTCGGACTACAGCTCCGTATCGGATACGATAAGCTTACAGGTACGCCCGGCGAAATCCATAGCTTTACTGTTGCCAGCAGCGAAGATGCCATCAGGGAGTTAAATGAAACCTTTACGGTAAGCCTGAATGAGATTCTGGAAACGCAGGCCAACGTATCAATTGGTACAGGCACGGGTACAGCACAATCACCGACGATGATTTGGCGAGCATAGCCATTGGCAATGTAACGGTAGACGAAGATGTGGCACAGGTTACGCGACCTTCGAGGTAAGCTTAAGTGGCAATGTCCAGGAAAGTTTTACGGTAAACTATGCACCTCAGACCTGACGGCCAATGTTGGCCCCGACTATTCATCGGCAAGCGGAACTTTAAGCTTCCCTGCCGGCTCAGAAGATGGCGATACGCAAACATTCAATGTGTTTAATCAACAACGACCAGGTAGTTGAGAACGACGAAAGTTACCTGGTAACATTAAGTGAAATCAGCGGTGGAATTGTAAGCATCAGCCAAAATGTGCAACCGGAATAATCACCGATAACGATACGGCAGTGGTTTCCATCAACAGCCCAACGGCGGTAACCGAGGGGAATAATGTAGTATTTACTGTTTCAGTAGACAAAGCTGTTCAGGGCGGATTTACCGTAAACTACCAATCCAATGATGGTACCGCAACCGTTGCGGGCAGCGATTATACCGATCAGGATCGCAGCTAAGCTTCACGGGAACAGCAGGAGAATCGCATTCGATTACCGTTGCTACAAATAATGATGCAGTTGTTGAAGCGACAGAAACATTTAGTATTCTCCTGAATTCAATTTCCGACAACCATGGGCGTTGTAAATATTTCAGAAGAAAATAACCAGGGAACTGGAACCTTGTTGGATAATGACAATGCCGCAATTACAATTGCAGATGTGAGTGGAGCAGAAAACGATGGATATATTACTGTTACCCTGCTGCTTGATGCAGATGTTCAGGATGCATTTAATTTAAAGGTAAACACTGCAGATGAACAACGAGCTTGGGAGATTATACTGCAATTGTAAACCAACAATTAATTTCTTAGGCAATGCCGGAGAATCACAAACATTTGTAGTGTCACCGATAAACGATAATATTTTGGAAAATGACGAAACAGTTGTTGTTTCCATGTCTGATTTGTCAACACAATGTCCATTAATATTTCTGATAAAGCATTTGTTACCATTTTAAATGATGATTCCGCAGCATTAACCATCGACAGTGTTTCTGCTCTTGAAGGGAAAATATCACCCTTAGCCTTGAGTTAAGCAATGATGTGCAAGGTGATGTTGTTGTTGATGTATCATTTGTTAATACAACAACAGAACCTGGTGATTTTAATAGCGCAACACAGAGTTTCACTTTCTCAAATGGTGAAAAAGGAACAAAAGAAGTAGTCATTGCTACAATCGACGATGAAACACTGGAGCTGGACGAAACATTGTAGCAAATATTGCATTAACTTCAGGTACCTCCGTAGCCATTGCAGGAGTAAATGTAGATGAAGACGCCGGAGAGGCCATCTTTACCATCACCCTCAGCGGTAATGTACAGGATGCCTTTAGCGTAGATGTATCCACCGCCAGCGGGACAGCCCTTGCCGGCAGCGATTACACCTCCGGCAGCGCCACGCTGACCTTCAGCGGCGACAAGCTACAGGACCAGGATACCATCCACTTCGCGGTAGCCATAACAGACGACAGTTTGCTGGAAGCCACGGAAAGCTTCACCGCCGGATTAAGCAATATCAGCGGCGGTCTGGTAACGATAGCCGACACCACAGGCATCGCCAGCATAAGCGATAACGATGCGGCCTCCGTAGCCATTGCGGGAGTAAGTGTAGATGAAGACGCCGGAGAGGCCATCTTCACGATCACCCTCAGCGGTAATGTACAGGATGCCTTTAGCGTAGATGTATCCACCGCCAGCGGGACAGCCCTTGCCGGCAGCGATTACACCTCCGGCAGCGCCACGCTGACCTTCAGCGGCGACAAGCTACAGGACCAGGATACCATCCACTTCGCGGTAGCCATAACAGACGACAGTCTGCTGGAAGCCACGGAAAGCTTCACCGCCGGATTAAGCAATATCAGCGGCGGTCTGGTAACGATAGCCGACACCACAGCTATCGCCAGCATAAGCGATAACGATGCGGCCTCCGTAGCCATTGCAGGAGTAAATGTAGATGAAGACGCCGGAGAGGCCATCTTCACGATCACCCTCAGCGGTAATGTACAGGATGCCTTTAGCGTAGATGTATCCACCGCCAGCGGGACAGCCCTTGCCGGCAGCGATTACACCTCCGGCAGCGCCACGCTGACCTTCAGCGGCGACAAGCTACAGGACCAGGATACCATCCACTTCGCGGTAGCCATAACAGACGACAGTCTGCTGGAAGCCACGGAAAGCTTCACCGCCGGATTAAGCAATATCAGCGGCGGTCTGGTAACGATAGCCGACACCACAGGCATCGCCAGCATAAGCGATAACGATGCGGCCTCCGTAGCCATTGCAGGAGTAAATGTAGATGAAGACGCCGGAGAGGCCATCTTCACGATCACCCTCAGCGGTAATGTACAGGATGCCTTTAGCGTAGATGTATCCACCGCCAGCGGGACAGCCCTTGCCGGCAGCGATTACACGGCAGCGCCACGCTGACCTTCAGCGGCGACAAGCTACAGGACCAGGATACCATCCACTTCGCGGTAGCCATAACAGACGACAGTCTGCTGGAAGCCACGGAAAGCTTCACCGCCGGATTAAGCAATATCAGCGGCGGTCTGGTAACGATAGCCGACACCACAGCTATCGCCAGCATAAGCGATAACGATGCGGCCTCCGTAGCCATTGCAGGAGTAAATGTAGATGAAGACGCCGGAGAGGCCATCTTCACGATCACCCTCAGCGGTAATGTACAGGATGCCTTTAGCGTAGATGTATCCACCGCCAGCGGGACAGCCCTTGCCGGCAGCGATTACACCTCCGGCAGCGCCACGCTGACCTTCAGCGGCGACAAGCTACAGGACCAGGATACCATCCACTTCGCGGTAGCCATAACAGACGACAGTCTGCTGGAAGCCACGGAAAGCTTCACCGCCGGATTAAGCAATATCAGCGGCGGTCTGGTAACGATAGCCGACACCACAGCTATCGCCAGCATAAGCGATAACGATGCGGCCTCCGTAGCCATTGCAGGAGTAAATGTAGATGAAGACGCCGGAGAGGCCATCTTCACGATCACCCTCAGCGGTAATGTACAGGATGCCTTTAGCGTAGATGTATCCACCGCCAGCGGGACAGCCCTTGCCGGCAGCGATTACACCTCCGGCAGCGCCACGCTGACCTTCAGCGGCGACAAGCTACAGGACCAGGATACCATCCACTTCGCGGTAGCCATAACAGACGACAGTCTGCTGGAAGCCACGGAAAGCTTCACCGCCGGATTAAGCAATATCAGCGGCGGTCTGGTAACGATAGCCGACACCACAGCTATCGCCAGCATAAGCGATAACGATGCGGCCTCCGTAGCCATTGCAGGAGTAAATGTAGATGAAGACGCCGGAGAGGCCATCTTTACCATCACCCTCAGCGGTAATGTACAGGATGCCTTTAGCGTAGATGTATCCACCGCCAGCGGGACAGCCCTTGCCGGCAGCGATTACACCTCCGGCAGCGCCACGCTGACCTTCAGCGGCGACAAGCTACAGGACCAGGATACCATCCACTTCGCGGTAGCCATAACAGACGACAGTCTGCTGGAAGCCACGGAAAGCTTCACCGCCGGATTAAGCAATATCAGCGGCGGTCTGGTAACGATAGCCGACACCACAGCTATCGCCAGCATAAGCGATAACGATGCGGCCTCCGTAGCCATTGCAGGAGTAAATGTAGATGAAGACGCCGGAGAGGCCATCTTTACCATCACCCTCAGCGGTAATGTACAGGATGCCTTTAGCGTAGATGTATCCACCGCCAGCGGGACAGCCCTTGCCGGCAGCGATTACACCTCCGGCAGCGCCACGCTGACCTTCAGCGGCGACAAGCTACAGGACCAGGATACCATCCACTTCGCGGTAGCCATAACAGACGACAGTTTGCTGGAAGCCACGGAAAGCTTCACCGCCGGATTAAGCAATATCAGCGGCGGTCTGGTAACGATAGCCGACACCACAGGCATCGCCAGCATAAGCGATAACGATGCGGCCTCCGTAGCCATTGCGGGAGTAAGTGTAGATGAAGACGCCGGAGAGGCCATCTTCACGATCACCCTCAGCGGTAATGTACAGGATGCCTTTAGCGTAGATGTATCCACCGCCAGCGGGACAGCCCTTGCCGGCAGCGATTACACCTCCGGCAGCGCCACGCTGACCTTCAGCGGCGACAAGCTACAGGACCAGGATACCATCCACTTCGCGGTAGCCATAACAGACGACAGTCTGCTGGAAGCCACGGAAAGCTTCACCGCCGGATTAAGCAATATCAGCGGCGGTCTGGTAACGATAGCCGACACCACAGCTATCGCCAGCATAAGCGATAACGATGCGGCCTCCGTAGCCATTGCAGGAGTAAATGTAGATGAAGACGCCGGAGAGGCCATCTTCACGATCACCCTCAGCGGTAATGTACAGGATGCCTTTAGCGTAGATGTATCCACCGCCAGCGGGACAGCCCTTGCCGGCAGCGATTACACCTCCGGCAGCGCCACGCTGACCTTCAGCGGCGACAAGCTACAGGACCAGGATACCATCCACTTCGCGGTAGCCATAACAGACGACAGTCTGCTGGAAGCCACGGAAAGCTTCACCGCCGGATTAAGCAATATCAGCGGCGGTCTGGTAACGATAGCCGACACCACAGCTATCGCCAGCATAAGCGATAACGATGCGGCCTCCGTAGCCATTGCAGGAGTAAATGTAGATGAAGACGCCGGAGAGGCCATCTTCACGATCACCCTCAGCGGTAATGTACAGGATGCCTTTAGCGTAGATGTATCCACCGCCAGCGGGACAGCCCTTGCCGGCAGCGATTACACCTCCGGCAGCGCCACGCTGACCTTCAGCGGCGACAAGCTACAGGACCAGGATACCATCCACTTCGCGGTAGCCATAACAGACGACAGTCTGCTGGAAGCCACGGAAAGCTTCACCGCCGGATTAAGCAATATCAGCGGCGGTCTGGTAACGATAGCCGACACCACAGCTATCGCCAGCATAAGCGATAACGATGCGGCCTCCGTAGCCATTGCAGGAGTAAGTGTAGATGAAGACGCCGGAGAGGCCATCTTTACCATCACCCTCAGCGGTAATGTACAGGATGCCTTTAGCGTAGATGTATCCACCGCCAGCGGGACAGCCCTTGCCGGCAGCGATTACACCTCCGGCAGCGCCACGCTGACCTTCAGCGGCGACAAGCTACAGGACCAGGATACCATCCACTTCGCGGTAGCCATAACAGACGACAGTCTGCTGGAAGCCACGGAAAGCTTCACCGCCGGATTAAGCAATATCAGCGGCGGTCTGGTAACGATAGCCGACACCACAGCTATCGCCAGCATAAGCGATAACGATGCGGCCTCCGTAGCCATTGCAGGAGTAAATGTAGATGAAGACGCCGGAGAGGCCATCTTCACGATCACCCTCAGCGGTAATGTACAGGATGCCTTTAGCGTAGATGTATCCACCGCCAGCGGGACAGCCCTTGCCGGCAGCGATTACACCTCCGGCAGCGCCACGCTGACCTTCAGCGGCGACAAGCTACAGGACCAGGATACCATCCACTTCGCGGTAGCCATAACAGACGACAGTCTGCTGGAAGCCACGGAAAGCTTCACCGCCGGATTAAGCAATATCAGCGGCGGTCTGGTAACGATAGCCGACACCACAGCTATCGCCAGCATAAGCGATAACGATGCGGCCTCCGTAGCCATTGCAGGAGTAAATGTAGATGAAGACGCCGGAGAGGCCATCTTCACGATCACCCTCAGCGGTAATGTACAGGATGCCTTTAGCGTAGATGTATCCACCGCCAGCGGGACAGCCCTTGCCGGCAGCGATTACACCTCCGGCAGCGCCACGCTGACCTTCAGCGGCGACAAGCTACAGGACCAGGATACCATCCACTTCGCGGTAGCCATAACAGACGACAGTCTGCTGGAAGCCACGGAAAGCTTCACCGCCGGATTAAGCAATATCAGCGGCGGTCTGGTAACGATAGCCGACACCACAGGCATCGCCAGCATAAGCGATAACGATGCGGCCTCCGTAGCCATTGCAGGAGTAAATGTAGATGAAGACGCCGGAGAGGCCATCTTCACGATCACCCTCAGCGGTAATGTACAGGATGCCTTTAGCGTAGATGTATCCACCGCCAGCGGGACAGCCCTTGCCGGCAGCGATTACACCTCCGGCAGCGCCACGCTGACCTTCAGCGGCGACAAGCTACAGGACCAGGATACCATCCACTTCGCGGTAGCCATAACAGACGACAGTCTGCTGGAAGCCACGGAAAGCTTCACCGCCGGATTAAGCAATATCAGCGGCGGTCTGGTAACGATAGCCGACACCACAGGCATCGCCAGCATAAGCGATAACGATGCGGCCTCCGTAGCCATTGCAGGAGTAAATGTAGATGAAGACGCCGGAGAGGCCATCTTCACGATCACCCTCAGCGGTAATGTACAGGATGCCTTTAGCGTAGATGTATCCACCGCCAGCGGGACAGCCCTTGCCGGCAGCGATTACACCTCCGGCAGCGCCACGCTGACCTTCAGCGGCGACAAGCTACAGGACCAGGATACCATCCACTTCGCGGTAGCCATAACAGACGACAGTCTGCTGGAAGCCACGGAAAGCTTCACCGCCGGATTAAGCAATATCAGCGGCGGTCTGGTAACGATAGCCGACACCACAGCTATCGCCAGCATAAGCGATAACGATGCGGCCTCCGTAGCCATTGCGGGAGTAAGTGTAGATGAAGACGCCGGAGAGGCCATCTTTACCATCACCCTCAGCGGTAATGTACAGGATGCCTTTAGCGTAGATGTATCCACCGCCAGCGGGACAGCCCTTGCCGGCAGCGATTACACCTCCGGCAGCGCCACGCTGACCTTCAGCGGCGACAAGCTACAGGACCAGGATACCATCCACTTCGCGGTAGCCATAACAGACGACAGTCTGCTGGAAGCCACGGAAAGCTTCACCGCCGGATTAAGCAATATCAGCGGCGGTCTGGTAACGATAGCCGACACCACAGCTATCGCCAGCATAAGCGATAACGATGCGGCCTCCGTAGCCATTGCAGGAGTAAATGTAGATGAAGACGCCGGAGAGGCCATCTTCACGATCACCCTCAGCGGTAATGTACAGGATGCCTTTAGCGTAGATGTATCCACCGCCAGCGGGACAGCCCTTGCCGGCAGCGATTACACCTCCGGCAGCGCCACGCTGACCTTCAGCGGCGACAAGCTACAGGACCAGGATACCATCCACTTCGCGGTAGCCATAACAGACGACAGTTTGCTGGAAGCCACGGAAAGCTTCACCGCCGGATTAAGCAATATCAGCGGCGGTCTGGTAACGATAGCCGACACCACAGCTATCGCCAGCATAAGCGATAACGATGCGGCCTCCGTAGCCATTGCAGGAGTAAGTGTAGATGAAGACGCCGGAGAGGCCATCTTTACCATCACCCTCAGCGGTAATGTACAGGATGCCTTTAGCGTAGATGTATCCACCGCCAGCGGGACAGCCCTTGCCGGCAGCGATTACACCTCCGGCAGCGCCACGCTGACCTTCAGCGGCGACAAGCTACAGGACCAGGATACCATCCACTTCGCGGTAGCCATAACAGACGACAGTCTGCTGGAAGCCACGGAAAGCTTCACCGCCGGATTAAGCAATATCAGCGGCGGTCTGGTAACGATAGCCGACACCACAGCTATCGCCAGCATAAGCGATAACGATGCGGCCTCCGTAGCCATTGCAGGAGTAAATGTAGATGAAGACGCCGGAGAGGCCATCTTCACGATCACCCTCAGCGGTAATGTACAGGATGCCTTTAGCGTAGATGTATCCACCGCCAGCGGGACAGCCCTTGCCGGCAGCGATTACACCTCCGGCAGCGCCACGCTGACCTTCAGCGGCGACAAGCTACAGGACCAGGATACCATCCACTTCGCGGTAGCCATAACAGACGACAGTCTGCTGGAAGCCACGGAAAGCTTCACCGCCGGATTAAGCAATATCAGCGGCGGTCTGGTAACGATAGCCGACACCACAGCTACAGCCAGCATAAACGATAACGATGCGGCCTCCGTAGCCATTGCGGGAGTAAGTGTAGATGAAGACGCCGGAGAGGCCATCTTCACGATCACCCTCAGCGGTAATGTACAGGATGCCTTTAGCGTAGATGTATCCACCGCCAGCGGGACAGCCCTTGCCGGCAGCGATTACACCTCCGGCAGCGCCACGCTGACCTTCAGCGGCGACAAGCTACAGGACCAGGATACCATCCACTTCGCGGTAGCCATAACAGACGACAGTCTGCTGGAAGCCACGGAAAGCTTCACCGCCGGATTAAGCAATATCAGCGGCGGTCTGGTAACGATAGCCGACACCACAGCTACAGCCAGCATAAACGATAACGATGCGGCCTCCGTAGCCATTGCGGGAGTAAGTGTAGATGAAGACGCCGGAGAGGCCATCTTCACGATCACCCTCAGCGGTAATGTACAGGATGCCTTTAGCGTAGATGTATCCACCGCCAGCGGGACAGCCCTTGCCGGCAGCGATTACACCTCCGGCAGCGCCACGCTGACCTTCAGCGGCGACAAGCTACAGGACCAGGATACCATCCACTTCGCGGTAGCCATAACAGACGACAGTCTGCTGGAAGCCACGGAAAGCTTCACCGCCGGATTAAGCAATATCAGCGGCGGTCTGGTAACGATAGCCGACACCACAGCTATCGCCAGCATAAGCGATAACGATGCGGCCTCCGTAGCCATTGCAGGAGTAAATGTAGATGAAGACGCCGGAGAGGCCATCTTCACGATCACCCTCAGCGGTAATGTACAGGATGCCTTTAGCGTAGATGTATCCACCGCCAGCGGGACAGCCCTTGGCGGCAGCGATTACACCTCCGGCAGCGCCACGCTGACCTTCAGCGGCGACAAGCTACAGGACCAGGATACCATCCACTTCGCGGTAGCCATAACAGACGACAGTCTGCTGGAAGCCACGGAAAGCTTCACCGCCGGATTAAGCAATATCAGCGGCGGTCTGGTAACGATAGCCGACACCACAGCTATCGCCAGCATAAACGATAACGATGCGGCCTCCGTAGCCATTGCAGGAGTAAGTGTAGATGAAGACGCCGGAGAGGCCATCTTCACGATCACCCTCAGCGGTAATGTACAGGATGCCTTTAGCGTAGATGTATCCACCGCCAGCGGGACAGCCCTTGCCGGCAGCGATTACACCTCCGGCAGCGCCACGCTGACCTTCAGCGGCGACAAGCTACAGGACCAGGATACCATCCACTTCGCGGTAGCCATAACAGACGACAGTCTGCTGGAAGCCACGGAAAGCTTCACCGCCGGATTAAGCAATATCAGCGGCGGTCTGGTAACGATAGCCGACACCACAGCTATCGCCAGCATAAGCGATAACGATGCGGCCTCCGTAGCCATTGCAGGAGTAAATGTAGATGAAGACGCCGGAGAGGCCATCTTCACGATCACCCTCAGCGGTAATGTACAGGATGCCTTTAGCGTAGATGTATCCACCGCCAGCGGGACAGCCCTTGGCGGCAGCGATTACACCTCCGGCAGCGCCACGCTGACCTTCAGCGGCGACAAGCTACAGGACCAGGATACCATCCACTTCGCGGTAGCCATAACAGACGACAGTCTGCTGGAAGCCACGGAAAGCTTCACCGCCGGATTAAGCAATATCAGCGGCGGTCTGGTAACGATAGCCGACACCACAGCTATCGCCAGCATAAACGATAACGATGCGGCCTCCGTAGCCATTGCAGGAGTAAGTGTAGATGAAGACGCCGGAGAGGCCATCTTCACGATCACCCTCAGCGGTAATGTACAGGATGCCTTTAGCGTAGATGTATCCACCGCCAGCGGGACAGCCCTTGCCGGCAGCGATTACACCTCCGGCAGCGCCACGCTGACCTTCAGCGGCGACAAGCTACAGGACCAGGATACCATCCACTTCGCGGTAGCCATAACAGACGACAGTCTGCTGGAAGCCACGGAAAGCTTCACCGCCGGATTAAGCAATATCAGCGGCGGTCTGGTAACGATAGCCGACACCACAGCTATCGCCAGCATAAGCGATAACGATGCGGCCTCCGTAGCCATTGCAGGAGTAAATGTAGATGAAGACGCCGGAGAGGCCATCTTCACGATCACCCTCAGCGGTAATGTACAGGATGCCTTTAGCGTAGATGTATCCACCGCCAGCGGTACAGCCCTTGGCGGCAGCGATTACACCTCCGGCAGCGCCACGCTGACCTTCAGCGGCGACAAGCTACAGGACCAGGATACCATCCACTTCGCGGTAGCCATAACAGACGACAGTTTGCTGGAAGCCACGGAAAGCTTCACCGCCGGATTAAGCAATATCAGCGGCGGTCTGGTAACGATAGCCGACACCACAGCTATCGCCAGCATAAACGATAACGATGCGGCCTCCGTAGCCATTGCGGGAGTAAGTGTAGATGAAGACGCCGGAGAGGCCATCTTCACGATCACCCTCAGCGGTAATGTACAGGATGCCTTTAGCGTAGATGTATCCACCGCCAGCGGTACAGCCCTTGCCGGCAGCGATTACACCTCCGGCAGCGCCACGCTGACCTTCAGCGGCGACAAGCTACAGGACCAGGATACCATCCACTTCGCGGTAGCCATAACAGACGACAGTCTGCTGGAAGCCACGGAAAGCTTCACCGCCGGATTAAGCAATATCAGCGGCGGTCTGGTAACGATAGCCGACACCACAGGCATCGCCAGCATAAGCGATAACGATGCGGCCTCCGTAGCCATTGCAGGAGTAAATGTAGATGAAGACGCCGGAGAGGCCATCTTCACGATCACCCTCAGCGGTAATGTACAGGATGCCTTTAGCGTAGATGTATCCACCGCCAGCGGGACAGCCCTTGCCGGCAGCGATTACACCTCCGGCAGCGCCACGCTGACCTTCAGCGGCGACAAGCTACAGGACCAGGATACCATCCACTTCGCGGTAGCCATAACAGACGACAGTCTGCTGGAAGCCACGGAAAGCTTCACCGCCGGATTAAGCAATATCAGCGGCGGTCTGGTAACGATAGCCGACACCACAGCTATCGCCAGCATAAACGATAACGATGCGGCCTCCGTAGCCATTGCAGGAGTAAGTGTAGATGAAGACGCCGGAGAGGCCATCTTCACGATCACCCTCAGCGGTAATGTACAGGATGCCTTTAGCGTAGATGTATCCACCGCCAGCGGGACAGCCCTTGCCGGCAGCGATTACACCTCCGGCAGCGCCACGCTGACCTTCAGCGGCGACAAGCTACAGGACCAGGATACCATCCACTTCGCGGTAGCCATAACAGACGACAGTCTGCTGGAAGCCACGGAAAGCTTCACCGCCGGATTAAGCAATATCAGCGGCGGTCTGGTAACGATAGCCGACACCACAGGCATCGCCAGCATAAGCGATAACGATGCGGCCTCCGTAGCCATTGCGGGAGTAAGTGTAGATGAAGACGCCGGAGAGGCCATCTTCACCATCACCCTCAGCGGTAATGTACAGGATGCCTTTAGCGTAGATGTATCCACCGCCAGCGGGACAGCCCTTGCCGGCAGCGATTACACCTCCGGCAGCGCCACGCTGACCTTCAGCGGCGACAAGCTACAGGACCAGGATACCATCCACTTCGCGGTAGCCATAACAGACGACAGTTTGCTGGAAGCCACGGAAAGCTTCACCGCCGGATTAAGCAATATCAGCGGCGGTCTGGTAACGATAGCCGACACCACAGCTACAGCCAGCATAAACGATAACGATGCGGCCTCCGTAGCCATTGCAGGAGTAAATGTAGATGAAGACGCCGGAGAGGCCATCTTCACGATCACCCTCAGCGGTAATGTACAGGATGCCTTTAGCGTAGATGTATCCACCGCCAGCGGGACAGCCCTTGCCGGCAGCGATTACACCTCCGGCAGCGCCACGCTGACCTTCAGCGGCGACAAGCTACAGGACCAGGATACCATCCACTTCGCGGTAGCCATAACAGACGACAGTCTGCTGGAAGCCACGGAAAGCTTCACCGCCGGATTAAGCAATATCAGCGGCGGTCTGGTAACGATAGCCGACACCACAGCTATCGCCAGCATAAGCGATAACGATGCGGCCTCCGTAGCCATTGCAGGAGTAAATGTAGATGAAGACGCCGGAGAGGCCATCTTCACGATCACCCTCAGCGGTAATGTACAGGATGCCTTTAGCGTAGATGTATCCACCGCCAGCGGGACAGCCCTTGCCGGCAGCGATTACACCTCCGGCAGCGCCACGCTGACCTTCAGCGGCGACAAGCTACAGGACCAGGATACCATCCACTTCGCGGTAGCCATAACAGACGACAGTCTGCTGGAAGCCACGGAAAGCTTCACCGCCGGATTAAGCAATATCAGCGGCGGTCTGGTAACGATAGCCGACACCACAGCTATCGCCAGCATAAGCGATAACGATGCGGCCTCCGTAGCCATTGCGGGAGTAAGTGTAGATGAAGACGCCGGAGAGGCCATCTTCACGATCACCCTCAGCGGTAATGTACAGGATGCCTTTAGCGTAGATGTATCCACCGCCAGCGGGACAGCCCTTGCCGGCAGCGATTACACCTCCGGCAGCGCCACGCTGACCTTCAGCGGCGACAAGCTACAGGACCAGGATACCATCCACTTCGCGGTAGCCATAACAGACGACAGTCTGCTGGAAGCCACGGAAAGCTTCACCGCCGGATTAAGCAATATCAGCGGCGGTCTGGTAACGATAGCCGACACCACAGCTATCGCCAGCATAAGCGATAACGATGCGGCCTCCGTAGCCATTGCGGGAGTAAGTGTAGATGAAGACGCCGGAGAGGCCATCTTTACCATCACCCTCAGCGGTAATGTACAGGATGCCTTTAGCGTAGATGTATCCACCGCCAGCGGGACAGCCCTTGCCGGCAGCGATTACACCTCCGGCAGCGCCACGCTGACCTTCAGCGGCGACAAGCTACAGGACCAGGATACCATCCACTTCGCGGTAGCCATAACAGACGACAGTCTGCTGGAAGCCACGGAAAGCTTCACCGCCGGATTAAGCAATATCAGCGGCGGTCTGGTAACGATAGCCGACACCACAGCTATCGCCAGCATAAACGATAACGATGCGGCCTCCGTAGCCATTGCAGGAGTAAATGTAGATGAAGACGCCGGAGAGGCCATCTTCACGATCACCCTCAGCGGTAATGTACAGGATGCCTTTAGCGTAGGATATTCAGTTAATGATAGCACAACTGTATTGAATTCGGATTATACATTGGCCGATACAATGACTGCTTATTTCCCTGATAATTCATTGGATGGAGCAACTCAGACTATCACAGTAAATATTGTTGATGATTTATTTGCTGAGCCTACTGAATACTTTATTGTTGAGCTGCTTAAAACCGAAGATGCATTGATTGATTTTACGGATTCAATTGCCATAGGTTCAATTACTGATGACGATGAAGCTAATATTTCAATTGAGAATATAACTGTAAATGAGTCTGATGGAGAGGCTGTCGTAATTGTAAGGTTAAGTGGAGCTGTTCAGGATGAAGTAACAGCTGGTTATACTCTTTCAAACGGATCGGCGGTACAAACAGAAGACTACCAATTTATTGAGGGAACAATTACAATATCAGCCGGGTCGACAACAAATACGACGGTAAGTATTTCTATCCCGGTGATTAATGATGGAGTTGTGGAGTCAGATGAATATTTTAATGTTACGATTTCAAATCTTGTTGCAACATCTAAGCAAGTAACGATTTCGAAAGCAGAAGCCAAAGTGACGATCCTGAATGATGATTACGCTCCGCTTGCCGGAGATATTGAAATCTCAGGATTGGAAGATGAGTGGCTTACGTTCTCTGAAAGTTTGTTTGCAACCGCTTTTAGCGATAAAAACAACGACAATTTGAGCGAAATAAAAATGATGAGTTTGCCTGACAATGGAAATCTATTCCTGAGTGGAATGCAAGTACAGCAAGGTCAGCGTATTAGTGCTGAAGATTTATCGAAGCTAATTTTTAAACCAGATAGCAACTGGAATGGAACAACAGCCTTTAGCTACATTGTTTCTGACGGGTGGAACTGGAGCGCCAAAGAAGCAGAGGTAAGTATATTAGTTGAATCTGTTAACGACGATCCAATCGCTGTTGATGATATCATTAATTCACTGGAGGACAAACAGGTGTTTGTTAATGTTCTTGAAAATGATTCGGATGTTGAGAACGATACCTTAATTGTTATCGGACTAACGGTGAATGGAATCAATTATCTTCCCGGAAACTTAATTGGGTTGGAAGGCAAGGGAACACTGATTATTGAGGAGAACGGTGAATTCACGTTTACTCCCGATGAGAACTACAATGGTAACCCTGGAACAATAAGCTATACCATCTCTGATGGAAATGGGGGAGAGGCAAGTGCAGAGATTAAAATTACCGTTTACGAAGACAATGATGCTCCAAGAGTTTACCATGAAACATTTGAAATGTGTTATGGGCTTACACTGGAAGCAAATATACTTGCCAATGGCGATTACGATGTTGAAGGACACGACCTGAGTGTTGCGAATTTTGATGCTGGAACCATCACCGTTGGCGACTTCTCGATTACCGAAAATGGAGCCTTTGTTTTTGTCCCGGGTGATGATTTTGCAGGAAAACTTATAATTCCAATTCAGGTATGCGATCCGGATGGCAGATGTGTTACCGATACATTAACCATTATTGTACACCAATCATTTGAACTGGAAGCAGGAGAACCACTATTAAGTTGTGGTGGTGGCGAGGTTGCCTTGTTGCAGGCAACAGCTTCTGATAATGTTAGTATTGAATGGCAAACACTGGGCGACGGTAGTTTTACCGATCCGCAGGAGTTGAATGCTGCTTACCTGCCTGGAGAAGGTGATTTGGCAGCGGGTAATGTTCAATTAATACTTACCGGAAGAGGTAATTCCACATGCCCTGAAAAATCAGATACAGTGCTTGTAAGCTTTGCTGAAGAAGTGCACATTTTTGCAGGAAACGATTCAAGTGTTTGCAGCAACCAGGCAATAGCATTAAGCGCTTCAGTAATTCCGGAAGGAATGCCGGTTAAATGGGAAACAAACGGAGACGGTAATTTTGATGATGCCACTGTCCTGGATGCGGTATACAATCCCGGAGTCAATGATATTTTGGCCGGAATGGCTGAGCTGTATGTAATGGCTGAAACAAACGGTAGCTGCGGTAAAACTCAAGATACCGTGCTGATACTAATTGAAGAGGCGCCAGTGCTTAGTGCCGGTGAAAGCCGGGTAGCATGTGTAAACTCGCCGGTAACTGTTGAAACAGCAAGTGCTGAAAATGTAGCAGAAGTACATTGGATAAGCAATGGCAAGGGTAGCCTGTTGGGAGAATATACCTTAACGCCCACCTACGAACCGGCTGCTAACGATGATGCAATCGTTATGCTGATTTTAACCGGAACAGGATCCGGCGCATGTGAGATTCAGGTTAGCGATACCATGTTTATTGAGTACAATACTTCCCTGCAGGTTTCAATAAGCGGCGACGATACAATTACTGCCGGTTCAAGCGCTGTGTTAAGTGCCAATGTGCTGCCTGAAGATGGTAACTACGAATATTTATGGAGCCCCAATGAGTTGCTGGATATGAATCAGTCGATGGATGTGTTTACGCAACCTTTGAATGCCAGTACCGAATTTGTAGTTCAGGTAAGCGATTTAATTTCGGGTTGCGTGGTAAGCGATAGTTTTATGGTAGTAGTTATTCCTGCATCGGCCACCGAGCTGAATATAAGGAATGGAATAACCCCGAATGGCGATGGCAATAACGATGTGTGGTACATTGAAGGCATCGAGTATTTCCCCGATAACAGGGTGACTATTTATAACCGCTGGGGCGACGAACTGATATCAATTGAAAACTACCACAACGACTACAACAACTGGGATGGAAGGAACCGGAAGGGAGAATACCTGCCGGATGGTACCTATTATTACCTTTTGGAAATAGAAGGTGGTGAAAATTATACAGGTTGGATTCAGTTAAGAACAGGTAAATAAGAAGAACGATGAAAAATATAGATTACAAATCCGGAAATAAAAAAACACAAGCGAATATGAAAACCGTGAAGTCTATAGTTGCACTGTTACTTGTTCTTATAGGTTTTGGGGCACAGGCACAGCAAGACCCCTTGTTTAGCCAGTATACCTTTAATAAATTGTTGGTAAACCCGGGTTATGCCGGCAGTCGCGATGGATTGAATATTACTGTGGTGAACAGAGCGCAGTGGACAGGGATTGAGGGTGCCCCTAAAACCCTGACCGTTAGTGCTCACACTGCAGGAAAGAACAACAGGGTTGGACTGGGTTTTTATGTCAATCGTGATGTCCTGGGGCCAACTGCAAACAACAGTTTTATGGGTACCTATTCGTATAAAATAATAATGGAAAACAGCTTTTTTGCTTTTGGTTTGCAAGGAGGTTTAAATTATTTCGATTATGATTATTCGCAAATGAACCTGAGGGACGAAGATTATTTATTTGATCCGGAGAATATTCGGAAAATTACACCGGATGTAAACTTTGGGTTGTACTACCAAACCCCAACCTTTTTTGCCGGATTAAGCTCGAAACACCTGCTCGAGAACGATTACGGAATAATAATGGACAACGAAAAAACAAGCTTTAACCGGCTTAGTCGTCACTTTTATTTAATGTCGGGTATGGTGTGGAAGCTGGCCGAAAATATTCGGTTCAGACCATCCACTTTGGTAAAGTTTGTTAGCGGATCGCCCTTGCAGATTGACATAAACGGAAGTTTTTTGTTTAAAAATTCCTTCTTAATCGGGGCATCATTCCGAACCGAAAAAGCACTTTCGGTACAAACCGAATTGGCCCTGATGGAGGGGATAAGAATGGGGTACTCTTACGACGTGTATTTTAATAAATTGCAATTGTATAATTACGGGTCGCACGAGATAAGGCTCGCGTTTGACATTAATATTTTTGAGCCAAGAATGGTTACTCCTCGCTACTTTTAATTCGAAAAACAAAAAAAATGAAACAGCTAATAATTTTGATTTTACTTATTCCGGTAATTGTTTTTCCGGGTATGCTAAATGCGCAAATAAAATCAGCCAATAAGTTATATGGCGAGCTAAAATACGCTAAGGCTATTCCCTTCTATTTAAAAGTTGTCAATAGTAAAAAGGCCCAAAACAAACAGGAAGCCACAGTAAAGCTTGCCGATTGTTATCGCCTTACCAATAAGCACCAGGTAGCTGCCAAATGGTACGAGAAAGCGCTGGAGTATGACGGCAATGATGCGGTAGTTTATTACAATTACGGAAATGTATTAAGAACTCTGGGTGATTATCAATCTGCCAGGCAACAATTTCAGCGCTATTTAAAAAGTGTTCCGCACGATGTAAGAGCCCAAAAATATCTTAGGTATTGCGAAGAAATAAGCAGGTGGAAAAACCTTAAGCCAGTCGCTTCAATTAAAAATGCATCAAACTTAAACTCGGCGTATTCCGATTTTTCGCCGGTGGTGTACAAAAGCGGAATTGTATTTGTTTCAGACCGTAATGTTGATGAGTTGGACAACAATAACTTCTACTGGACTGGCAACGGCTACCTGAAACTTTTTTATTCGCCCAGGCTTGATAGTGTGCGATATGCAACGCCGGCAATGCTGTCAAAGCAATTTAATCAGGCTTACCACAATGGGCCGGTGTGTTTTAATTCTGCCCAAAATAGAGCCTATATAACACGTACCGAAAAGCACAAACGTTACAAAAAGGATTCGGTGCAAACTCATTTTAGTTTTATTGCCGAGCTTGACCTAAGAGAGTCAAAATCAACAGGAGCGTATTTTACCCATAACAGCAATCTGTATTCAACAGGGCACGTGGCATTATCGGCCGATGGAAAAAAAATGGTGTTTGCGAGCAACAAACCGGGAGGCTTGGGTGAGAGCGATTTGTATTACTGCGAGTTGCAAAATAACGAATGGACCACGCCGCTTAACCTCGGCGAACAAATAAACAGCTTTGGTAATGAATTTTTTCCCTGCTTTAAAAACGATTCCACACTGTTTTTTGCCTCTGATGGACACATGGGGTACGGAGGGCTTGATTTGTTTGTTTCCATATTAAAAGATGGACAGTGGCAAGAACCGGAAAACCTGAAAGCACCACTTAACTCTTCCTACGACGACTTTTCAATTGTTTTTACCGAAAAGTCGCACGGAATATTTAGCTCAAACCGACCCGAAGGTAAGGGTCAGGATGATCTCTATTTTTTTCAATTAGATAATGATGAGTAGGTAGTTATTTTGTTTAAAACCAATGAGCAAGATGCAGGTGAAAATTGAAGGTGCCGACCGTATAGTATACATCTCGCGGGAAGGGTGCATTGATTTGGCGGGTGCAATAAATATACTGAAACGTGTAATTCAGGAATTTGGAAACCAACGCGTATTATATATTCTTGAAGATGCGCGTCGTTCAACACTTGATTTATCGGTACCGGAAATGGGTGTATATTACGATGAGATAAAAAAGCATTTATATAAATTTGTTGAGGTTCGGCATGCAATTGTTCTTTCCACGCCTTTTGAAACGGCCATGGGTGTTATTTTTCAACAAATGGTAAGCTCCTTGAGCGTATATTCCTATGCTTGTTTTTCAACAGAAAAGGCCGCGAAAGAATGGCTGAAAAATGGGAAGTATTATGGGGTTCAATTTGCACAACGGACCAATAAATATGACTAGTTTTTAAGTATTAGTCTTGTCGAACTGTGTTGTTGGGTGTGGACCGTTTTTTCTATTAAAAGCAGTTTCTGTATTTTTCAACAGCATAAAAGAGTGTGAAACGACTCAATTGCCTAAGAAAATTAGTCGAAACGTATGTTGAAAATCAGTTGACTACCAAGTGGAACAATCATTTTTTTTGCTAACTTTTGCCTGCTTTCATTTGATGAAGCGGGAATAAAAACTAAAACAAAAAGATGAGCCACTTACCTGAAGCGAAAACTGAACATTTTCACCGAATTATTAATACCCTAAAAGCTGTAAATAATTTACTGATTACTGAGCACAATCCGGAGAAACTTATTCGGAAGATTTGTGAAACCTTCACTCAAATAAGAGGGTATTATTTTTGTTGGATTGGCTTATTTGATAAGGGAGGTCAACTGCGCATTATAGAAAGCTCGGGAAATAACAAACAATTTGATGAACTTAAACGAGACTTGTTAAAAGGGCATTTACCCAGGAACCTAAAAAAAGCTTTAAAGGAGAATACGTTTGTAGAGGTGGCAGTTCCTCCTAAAAACTGTCCTGTTATTGAAGAGCATGACAATTACAACTCTTTTATTTGCCCCATAACTGTTGATGAACATCAATACGGACTGGTTTGTGCAGCCGTACCATTTACAGATGCTGCTCATCCGAAAGAAGCAGAAACCTTTGCCGATACTGCAAAAAGTATAGGTTACGCATTAAGTAACTTAAAAACTAAACAAGACGCAGCCAGTTTTATTGCCGCTTCAAACGAAGCATATATTACCTTTGACAAAGAGCTTAATTTTGTTTCAGCCAATACTGCTTTTTGCACAATGTTTAATTGCAACGAAGATTTTATTGTTGGTAAAAATATGCAGGATTTGGTAAAGGAGCACCTCAATAAACAAAATGCCAAAACCGTTTTATCTGCATTAAAAGTGTTAAAAAAAGGGGGAGACGTAGAAGATCTGCAGATTGAATTTGACAATCGTATTTACAAGGTGTCATCCCGGATTAACCAACTGCATAAATACCGACTCGGAAAAGTTACCGATATCACAAAAGCATACATCGAACGCAATGAGCTTAAAAAAAGCGAAAGCAAGTATCGAAAATTGGTAGAGGGGCTAAACGATTCGGTTTTTATTTTACAGGATGACCAAATTAAATACGTAAACAGTACGCTTTGTCAAACATCGGGGTATACTGAAGAAGAATTATTGAACCAACCTTTTAGCAAGTTTATTGCCGAGTCGGAAGTGGATAAAGTGATGCATAGGTATCGGCAGCGAACTGAAGGGAAAGTAATCCGAAATACCTACAAATCGTTGGCGAAAACTAAACATGGAACCAAAATCCCTGTTGAAGTAACAGTAATCCCAGTTGAGTTTGAAGGAAAACCCGCTTTACAGGTTGTGCTTCATAATATTACGGAACGTTTAAAAACCATTCAAAACCTCGAGGAAAGTGAAGAGCGTTATCGTTTTTTGGCTGATTCAGCCTTCGAAGGAATAATAATTCATAAAAACGGTATAATCCTCGAAACCAATAAGGCCATGGCTAAACTTTCGGGGTATACAAAAAAGGAACTCGTTGGTAAAAGTATTTTCGATTTTTTGGAAAGTATGCATGACATGGATTTGGTAAAGATGCATTCAAAAAATGATAAAAACAATCCGTATGTGGTAAAAGCAACAACAAAAACCGGTAGTACTGTATTTATTGAAATAGAAAGTAAAGGTATAAGCTACAACGGCGAAAATGTTAGAATAGCCGGGGTTAGAGATATAACCGAACGCCAGCAATTAAATAAGAAGCTTGAAGATACAACAAATCAGTTACATACCCTTTTAAACAATTTGCCAGGTATGGCTTATGCTTGCCACAATAATAAAAGTTGGGAAATGATTTTTATGAGCAAAGGCTGCATAGAGTTAACCGGTTACCAGCCCGAAGATTTTATTGAGTCAGACGTGTTTTGTTATAACGATATTATACATCCGGCATACCGCGATAAGGTTTGGGAAAAAGTACAAAATGCCATTACCAGCAAAAAACCCTTTGAGATTGAATACAAGATAATTACCAAAAACAAAGAAGAAAAATGGGTTTGGGAGCGTGGCAGAAGCGTAACCCGAAACAGCAACGAAGTGCTGGAAGGTTTCATCTCAGATATAACAGAACGAAAGAAAGCAACAAATGCTTTTATACAGTCGCAAACCAAATACCGCTCGCTGTTTAATGCCATTAACGATGCTATAATTATTCAGGATTACGAAAACGAAGACCAAAAAATTATTGAGGTAAATGAAAAAGCCTGCACTTTATATGGCTACTCGCGAAGCGAACTGCTCAACAGCTCAGTAAAACAGCTTTCGGTAGGGTACACCTCATGGAGCGAAGATAAGCCGGAACGCATTTATGAAACGCTTCATAAAACAAAAGATAACACAACCATTCCGGTTGAGGTGAATTCCAGTATTTTTAAAATCGGAAAACGACGGTTGATTATGTCCATACTTCGAGACATCAGTATCCATAAAAATGCTGAGAAAAAGCTTACCGAATCAGAGCACCTCTTAAATATTGTTTTGCAAAGTATGCCAAGTGGTTTTGTAATGATTGACGATAATTACAGAATCCGACGAGTTAATGAACAAGCCTGTAAAATTACCGGCTATCAAAGGGCTGAATTGGAAGGGCAGGAATGTAAGTTAATTTGTTCTAAACCCGATTGTAAAAAGGAATGTCCCGTGTGGGCCAAGGGAGTTGATTCGTTTACCGGAATGGATACCGTTATAAAAGGCAAAGGACAAAGCGAGACAGCCATCCTTAAAAATGCACAAACGATTTCAATTAACGGCGAAAGGCTGGTTTTGGAAAGTTTTCAGGATATTACTCAGTTAAAACAAACCGAGCAGGAGTTGTTACGTGCAATTACCAAGGCCCGTGAAAGCGAACAGAAATTTGCAGCCTTTATGAATTTCCTCCCCGGACCGGCTTTTATAAAAGACCGCGAGCTAAATTTCCAGTATGTAAATCGCTTTCTGGAAAAAAACATGAATGCCACCACTTGGGTTGGGAAAAATACCCGCGATGTTATACCTGAAAATGTGGTTGACAATATGGTGAAAGACGATGAAAAAGCATTTCTTCAGGGCAGGCATAAATACGAAGAACAATTTCCGGTAGTGGGCAGAGGTATGCGCGACTTTTTAACCTATAAGTTTACTATTGGCGAAGATAAAGCCCTACTTGGAGGAATTTCAATCGATATAACCGAGCGAAAACATCTTGAAAGCCGAAATTCCATGCTTTATAAAGCAATGGAAGCAAGTCCGGTGAGTGTGGTAATTACCGATGTTCATGGTAATATTGAATATGTAAATCCATTTTTTGTAGAGAAAACCGGGTATCAACTGCAAGAGGTGATTGGACGCAACCCCCGGGTTTTAAAATCGGGTGTGCAAACACCAGACTTCTATAAAAATATGTGGAATACCATTTTAAGTGGTCATATCTGGCATGGCGAGTTTCACAATAAAAAGAAAAATGGTGAATTGTATTGGGAAAAAGGAAGCATCTCGCCAATTACCAATGGCAATGCAGAGATTGTACAGTTTATAGCCATTAAAGAAGATATTACCCTGCAAAAACAAATCCTTTCGGATTTACAAATTGCCAAAGAATTGGCCGAAAAAAATGAAAAAGAAGTAATTGCACAGAAAGATATTGTACAACTGCACAACGACCGACTGGAAAGTTTGTTTCGCATTTCGCAAATAAATACCAGCTCAACACAGGAATTACTGGATTTTGCTTTGCATGAGGCTGTAAACCTTACCGAAAGTAAAATTGGGTACATTTATTTTTACAACGAAAATACCCGTCAGTTTACACTGAACACCTGGTCGCGCGAGGTAATGAAGGAGTGCCGGGTAATGAACCCGGAAACGGTTTATGATTTAGATACCACCGGTTGTTGGGGCGAAGCAGTGCGCCAGCGTAAGCCAATTATTATTAACGATTATGAGGCTGAAAACCCCTACAAAAAGGGAACACCACAAGGCCATGTGGCCCTTAAAAAGTTCTTAACGATTCCTGTTTTTTCTGATAATGAAATTGTGGCGGTAGCTGGAGTAGCCAATAAAAAAAGTAATTATAATCAATCGGATGTAAGGCAGCTTACCTTGTTAATGGATAAGGTTTGGAAAATTGCCGAACGCATAAGGTTAATCGAGGACTTAAAAGTTGCCAAAGAAAAAGCTGAAGAAAGCGATAAACTAAAATCGGCATTCCTGGCAAATATGAGCCACGAAATACGAACTCCCATGAATGGAATAATGGGCTTTACCGAGCTGCTAAAAGACCCAAGTCTGAGTGGCGAGCAACAAAACGAGTTTATCTCCATAATTCAAAAAAGTGGCGACCGTATGCTGTCAACCATTAACGATATTATTGATATCTCAAAAATAGAATCGGGCCTGGTTAGTGTGGATTTGGACACCATCGATTTAAAATCATTTTTAACCGATATTAAGTTATTTTTTGAGCCGGAAACCACAAAAAAACAACTTTACCTAAACTTTAGTAACGAAAACGACCAGCACTCGCCAACCTTTGAGGCCGACACTGTAAAACTTAATTCAATAATTTCGAACCTGATAAAAAATGCCGTTAAATTTACCCGCGAAGGAGGCATAACTTTTGGGTATGAGATTATTGATGATGCCATCACATTTGTGGTGAAAGACACCGGCATTGGCATACCTGAAAATCGGCAACAAGCTATTTTCGATCGTTTTGTGCAGGCCGACATTGCCGATTCGCGTGTTTTTGAAGGATCGGGATTGGGGCTTTCAATAAGTAAATCGTATACCGAAATGCTTGGCGGTACAATAAAACTGGAATCAAAAGAAAACGAGGGAACCACCTTTTACATCAGACTGCCTTATAAAAAACCGGCTGATTCAATCCTGACATTTGATGAGTACCCATCAGCTACCGAAAAGCTGCCAGGCAATTTAAAAATTATGATTGCTGAAGACGACCCTGTTTCGGTTGAATTGCTCAAAATTGTTTTAGGCCCTACTTGTAACGAAATGATTGTGGCAGAAAACGGGCAAAAAGCCATTGATCTTGCCCGCGAGCATCCCGATTTAGATTTGATTCTGATGGATATAAAAATGCCTGAAGTTGATGGTTATGAAGCTACAGAGGAAATTCGAAAGTTTAATGCCAAAGTGAAAATTATTGCCCAAACAGCTTTTGCTCAGGATCAGGACGCGTTAATGGCCTTAAATGTTGGCTGCAACGATTTTATAACTAAGCCGGTAAACAAAAAAGAACTATTCCAGAGTTTGAGTTCATTGTTTGCCCGGTAGCAAGGATTTATAAACGATGTATTTAAAAATCATAAGGTAGTTGTACTTATTTTCACCGGATCAACATAGAAGTGACTAGTCTTAAATAAGTTTAAATAAAAAAAGAGTTGCAATAATGCAACTCTTTGATATTCAAGTGGATAATAGCGGAATCGAACCGCTGACCTTTTGACTGCCAGTGATCTTTGTGTAATTGCCAGTGCCTAATTGGCCCAGGAGCTAAAAAAATGTAAAAGCGCCATGTCTTTTTTTGTAAAACACAGGCCTATAACAAGTTAGAACTTAATGGCAATCATTCAACATGGTTTCCTGAATTATATTTAGCAATTCTGTTTTGGTGAAAGGTTTTGTAATGTAATTATCGCAACCTACTTCAAATGCAGTTAAACTATCCGACTCTTGCGCAAAAGCAGTTTGTGCAATAATTTTTATTTCTTTATTAAATTCACGAATACCTTTTGTTGCTTCAAACCCATCAAGCTTAGGAAGCATTATATCCATTAGAATTAAGTCAACGTCATTTTCGGCCCGGATAAAGTCTATTGCATCATAGCCATTTGATTTTACAAATACTTGCTTGCTTATTCTTTCAACAATTTTCTTTGTTAATAAAATTGTAGCTTGGTCGTCTTCAACAATTAATATGTTTAGATTTTTTAATCTTTCATCTTCCGGTTTAACGCCTGCTGCTATTGTGCCCGGCTGCTTATAATCGGTGTTGGCGTTAAGTGGTAGCGAAATGTAAAAAGTTGTCCCTTTGTCTACTTCCGATTCAAACCATATTTTACCGTTTAGTAATTCAACGTATGATTTTGCAATAGATAAGCCTAAACCTGAGCCTTCAAAAACTTTGCTATCTTCAATATCTGCTTGCACAAATCGGTCGAAAACCGCCTTCTTTCGGTCTTCTGGTATCCCAATGCCTGTATCGCTTATGGTAAAAGTAATTTCATGTTCAGAAATTAAGTAGCCCAAACGTACTTCTCCGGTAAGTGTAAATTTAATGGCATTCTTAATAACATTCGTAATTATACTGTATAACTTTTCTTCATCAGTTAAAATGGATTTTCCTTTGTTATTTTCTTTAAGTACAAAATTTAGGTTTTTAGCCTGCGCCTCGTTTTTAAGAAGCAGGAAAATGTCGTTTAACATATTATTGACAGAAACTTTTTTAAGCTGTACTTCTACCAAGCCCGATTCAATTTTAGAAATATCAATTAAATCAGAAATCGTATTCATCATTCGCTGCCCGCTTTTCTGAATTATATCGATGTACTCAGTTTGCATGTCACTTGTTAAATCAGGTTCTTTTAGCATATCGGTAAAACCAAGTATACCATTCATCGGAGTACGAATTTCATGACTCATATTGGTTAAAAATGCGGTTTTTAAGCGGTCGCTTTCTTCTGCTTTTTCTTTTGCAGCTTTTAAATCGGCGATATACTTTTTCTGCTCCGAAATATCTTCTTTGATGGCCACATAATGTGTCAATTCATTCTCGCTATTAAAAATGGGGCTAATGGTAAGGTTTTCCGGATAATGTTCTCCATTTTTTCTTTTATTTATTATCTCCCCCTTCCATATTTTCCCCTCGGTAAGTTTTGCCCACATGGCCTCAAAAAATGCTTTATTATGCTGTCCAGAACTATAGAATCGAGGATTTTGGCCAATAACCTCGTCGAAAGAATAGCCGGTGGTTTTTACAAAACTTGGATTTGCATATTCAATCTCAGCATCTTTGTTGGTGATAACTACACCTACCGGAGTTTGTTCTATTGCTCTCGACAACATCATGTTGCGCTCAAGCAGTAGTTTCTGAAGACTAAGGTCTTTAATTATGGCTTGTACATAGTTTGCCTCTTCATAAACAAATGGTACCGCGGTAATCTCACAAAAAATGCTATTGCCCGATTTTGTTTGAATTTCAACTTTGGTTTCAATATTCTCTTTTAATTGTTCGGTAGGGTTATTAACAATATATTCAAACTGCTTTATGTATTTGTCGGGGAAAAGCGAAAGCAAATTAAAGTCCGATTCATTTAATTCATCTATGGTATATTCAAATAAGGACTCAAACCGTTTGTTTATAAAAACAATTTCGTCGAAACGAATAAGAACAACTGCATTGGGCGAGTTTTGAACCAAAAGCCGGTATTTTAGCTCACTTTCTTCCAGCTCTTTTCGAACTAGTCTTTCTTTCAACTCGAGTTTCTTTTTTTGTATGGCCGATTTTATGGATGGAATTAACCTTTTCAGATTTTGTTTGATTACATAGTCGTCGGCACCTTGTTTCATGCACTCCACTGCAATGTCTTCATTGGTAGAGCCGGTTATCACAACAAACGGTACATCTGGTTGAAATTCTTGCGCAAGTTTTAAAGCTCGCATTCCATCAAATGTAGGCATCTGATAATCAGACAATATTAAATCGGGATTAAACGTCAGGAGCAATTCTTTAAATTCGGGTTCGGTATCTACGCATTCCGAAACGAATTGAATCTCATTTTTACGGAGTATTCGCTCTACGATTTCTCTATCTGTAGAAACATCTTCGGCAAATAATATTTTGTATACCTTATTTTTGTCCATGCTGTTAATTTTTTGCTGTTGTCATTCCATTTTTATTGTTTAGGCTTTGCAGGCAAAGTAAAAAAGAAAGTAGCACCAGATTCTCCCTTACTTTCTGCCCAAATCGTACCATTGTGTTTATCTACCACACGTTTGGCTATAGCCATGCCCACTCCAGTACCTTTAAATTCGCTGTCTTTGTGCAAGCGTTTAAACGTATCAAAAATTTTCTCTTTAAAGTCTTCATTAAAACCTGCTCCCCAGTCTTTAACGTAATAGGTATAGAAGCCGGGAGCTCCCTGAATGGCACCTATTTCTATTCTTTTAGTTTCCGATTTCGAGCTGTATTTTACGGCATTCCCAATCAGGTTGGTCCACAATTGTTTTATGGATGTGCTATCACCTTTAATATTAGGAATATCGTTTACAATAAACTCAAAGTCTTTTTGTTCTTCTTCGGAGACCACTTCCATATACATCGAGCGGGCCAGAGCTTTCATATTTAGTTCAATATATTTTAATTCTGCTCTCGAAGTACGCGATAGTTTTAATAAGTCGGTAATAAGCTTATCCATTTTGTCGGTATTCTCGTTAATTACGTTCAAATACCTATTGCCTTCTGCATCTAATACATCGGCGTAATCTTCTATCAGGAATTTTGAAAAACCGGAAATAGCCCGTAATGGGGCTCTTAAGTCGTGGGATACAGAATAGGAGAAAGCTTCCATTTCTTTGTTCGATTCCTCCAGTGCTTCGGTTCTGTTAGATACGAGCTCTTCCAAATGTTCCTGGTATATTTTTAACTCACGTTCTGCCTTTTTCTGTTCTGTGATATCCATTACTGCCAGAATAATCGTTGCGCTTTCACGGTCGAGATGTGCTTTCATAAAGGTATCCCTTACTTCGCCATTTAAGGTGATGGTTTGCGATTGGGACGAGAAACTATCATTGCCATTGGCTATTTCAACTAGCCAGTTGGTTACAACTTTAAATGACAGGTCGGTAAATAATTCCGGAAGTCTCGGGTAAAAGGTTTCTTTCGATGGTGCTTCATGACTAATTAAGGTAGCCTTATTCACGTCGATTATTTTAATTTTTGACACGCAGCTTTGCAGAATCTCCGGGTTTTCCTTGAAAAATTCAGTTGTAAGCTGCTTGCCTTGTTGCTTTAGTTCGTTTAAAAATTGAATAACTTCCGATAAATCTTCTTCCCAAAGGGCAATTGGAGTGTGTTCAAACAAATCACGGTATCTTTTTTCCGATTTCTCGATCTGTTTCAGGTACTTCATGCTTTCTGAAATATCAAGTGCTGTAAAAATGGTGCCTTTCGATATATCACCATCATCAATTGCAGTGGAAGCCATGTCGATATGCAGGATTGTTCCGTCTTTTTTCTTAAAGCGGGTTTCAACCCTTCCTGTTCCTGTTTTCCTGATTTGCTCGTATTTATCTTTCCCCACATAGTCATAATCTTCCTGGCTTGGGTATATCATCCGGGCACTCTTTCCTATCAACTCATCCTTTGTATAGCCTAGCATTTGGCAGAAAACAGGGTTAACATCAGTGAAAACCCGGTTTACGACCTGGCCGATTCCTGTTGGCGCAACTTCAAATATTTTAGCCAGTTGATTTCGGCTTTCTTTTAGTTGCTGTTCGTTTTCTTTTTGCTGTGTAATAACATTTACAAAACTCAAGAATCGGTTTTCTCCAAGTTTAATTGAATTTACATGCAGCCAACCTCTTTCGCCATGTTTGTTAATAAAAGGGGTTTCTACATCCACAGGAATCCCCTTTTGTACCAAACCCTCAAATCCGGGAATAGGCTTTTTGCGATCTTCAATTGGCAACAAATCTATTAAGTTCATTTTAAGCAACTCGGAATTTGTATAAGCTGTTATTTTCGAACACTGAATATTTGTTTCCAAAAAGTTGCCATTTTCGTCGTTCACATAAACGCCATAGGGTGCATTTTCTACATAACTTTTAAATTTTTCTTCGCTTTGTGCCAATTCATCCTGGGCCAGTTTTCGGTCGATTATTTCCCAGGCAAAATCGGCCAGTTGCTGAATGAGTTTTGTATCATCTTCGGAATAATTAGTTGGCTTATTGCCTACTCCAAAAATTGCCTTTACTTTTTCTCCTCTAATTACCGGCACCACCAACTCGCGAACAAGTGGGGCATGACCTTCGGGCATTCCTTTTTTATGGGACAGGTTTTCGTAATCGTTGTGTACTACTGGTTTTCTTTCGTGCACACAATCCGCCCATACACCTGCTTTCGAAATGGGGTAGTGTTCTGGGTTGTCAACGACCTTACAATAATTCATTGCTGTATTATCGGACCATTCCTGCAGAAGTATATTTTCCTGGTCATTGCTAATAAAATGATAGAAACCAATTTGGCTTTTGGTTAGTTTTTCTGCCTCCGTTAAAAAGCTTTTTATGATTTCTGAAACATTTTGAGAAAGGCTTTTTTCCATTAGCATTACCTGTGCCGTCTTCAACTTTTCTTCGAATACATGGTGTGAAATATCGAGGAAGGAGCCAATAATACCTGATGCTTCATTGTTTTCGTCGTAAATAATATTCTCGGAATACATCACACGTTTTTCGTTGCCCTCCTTATCCAGAAGGTCAAATTCGAAAACTTGGGTTTCTTGTTTTTTAAGTGTTTCAATATCCAGGCTACGTTTGGCAAGTGCCCACTCATTTCCAAATACTTCATCTACCGTTTTTCCAAATAGCTCTTGCGATGATTTTCCGTGGAAATCTTCAAAAGCCTTGTTACATCCGGTATATTTACCTTCTTTGTCTTTATAGAATGTTGGAATGGAAAGGTTTTTTAATAAAGCGTTCGCAAAGTTTGCACTTCGCAGGGCTTCTCTTTCGGCTTTTTTCCGTTCTGTTATATCGTGTGCGATGGCGCCAATTCCGCTTACTTCACCTTCTTCATTAAATAGCGGAAATCTTGTTAAAACCTTATCACGGTAACCATTTTCAGATGGAATTTTTTCTTCAGCTATATGGGGTTTCCCGCTAAGTATAACTTGCTGTTCCGTCTCCCAAAGCTTATCAGCCACTTCTTTTGGGAAAAAGTCGTGGGCTGTTTTACCAACTACGTCAACAGTTTGCAGTGTTTTTTCTATTATATGCTTATTTACCATTGTAATGCGCCCGTGTTTATCTATTGTCCAGGCATCATCGGGTAAATGGTTAATAAAGTTACTTAGTAAATCCTGGCTTTCTTTTGTTTTTTGTTTGGCAATAATTTGTTCGGTAATGTCGATACCTACAGCATGAATCTGTTGATTTGAAGGATTTACAATAGCTGACCATGCAAAGTTTTTATAATGTCCGTTTTTGTGTTTGCCACGTAATTCGAAATATGAAATTGTTTCTCCCTTTTCTAAGGATTTCATTGCTTTTTTGGTCGCTTCAATATCATCGGGGTGCACCAGTTCTAAAAAGTTTGTACCCAGCAGTTCCTCTTTTTTAAAACCTAGTATGTTTTCCCATCCTGCGTTAATGTTTACGATTTTTCCTTCGATACTAGAGATTAGGTGTAAACTAATGGGTTGTTCAAAAAAGGCATTCATCGACTCAGTAGCTTTTCGTTTTTCGGTGATATCAATAACCATAGCAATCAGCCTTTCCAATTTGCCATTACTGTTTCGAATAGAAGTAACTGCTGTATCTAACCATAAGTAATCTCCATTTTTGGATTTGTAGCGTTTTTCCATTCGGAAACTATCCCGTTTGTTCTCGTTGATTTCCTGAATATACTTTGCTTCAATTGCTAAATCTTCTGGATGCGTAATCGTGGCATAATTCAGACCCATCATTTCTTTATGAGAATAGCCGGTAATGTTTAAATACTCCTGGTTCACTTCCTGAACAGTGCCGCTTGTGTCGCCAATGGCCATGCCAATATTGGCATTTTCGAATAATCCACGGAATTTTCCTTCGCTTTGTTTTAACTCTCTTTCTGTTTTTTTGCGGTCGGTAATATCCACACAAAAACCGAGCACCCCATCCACCTTTTTATCATTGTTAAAAAGCGGTATTTTACTGGTTAAAACCACTCCATCTTCGCCTTTGGCATTTAAATATGGTTCTTCAATATTATAAACAGGCTTTCCGGATTCCAGTACTTTCTTGTCCCAATTTTGATAATCCTCACTGTTATCGTTATCGCGAATAAAATCAAAATCGGTTTTTCCTTTAATTCTTTTTGGGGATTCCAGTCCTATCACATCAGCAAACTCTTTATTACAACCTTTGTACACCAGGCTTTTATCTTTCCAGAAAATCTGATTAGGCATATTATCGATAAGCAGCCAAAGGAAGTCTTTTTGCTTTCTGAGTTCCTCTTCTCCTTTTTTGCGTTCGGTGATGTCTTTTAAATTAAGAACTATTCCATTTACAGCAGGGTTATCTAGCAAGTTTGTTAAATTGGTTTCGAGCCAACGGTATTCACCGTCTTTTCTTTTTAATCGGTATTGTAATTTTTCCGGATTTTCTGGTTTTTTAAGAATTTTATTGATGCTTTCATAAATGTGGGGCAGGTCATCAGGATGAACATACTTTAAGGCATCCTTACCAATCATATCTTCTTCGGTATATCCAAAAAGCCTTGTATTGTTTGGGCTTGCATAAACCATTTCTTGTTTTGCATTAATAATGGCAACTCCCTCAGGGGCATTTTCTATCAAGGCCTTAAAGTGGTTTCGGGTATTTATTATTTCGTTTGTTTTTTCTTTCAGTACTTGTTCCGCCTTTTTACGGTCGCTAATATCACGAATAATCATGCTGGTTAATTCTTTCCCGTTTCTATCCTTAAATAAGGAAGAAGAAATTTCGACCGGGAATTTTGAGCCATCGTTTCTCAGCATGTTTATTTCACCAATGGCTTTCCCCTTTTTACTTCGCTCTTGTATGAGTAATGCTAAGCGCGGGTCGGTAAGGTCAACAAGGTTCTCGCGCCCTAACTGGCAAATTTCTTTTTCTGAGCGGCCAAACATTTTTTCGGCTGCGGTATTTACCGAAAAAACCTGCCCGCCGGGAGATGTTAAAAGAATGGCATCTATGCTGTTTTCCAGAACCAGGCGGTAGCGTTCTTCACTTTCTACAATAGCTTTGTTCTTTTGCTCTACCAATTCTTCCAAATGGTTACGGTATTGCTCAAGTTCTGCTTCTTGTTTTTTAAGCTGGTGTATGTCTGTAAAGGTGATTACTATTCCTTTTATTTCATCTTCAATCGATTTATAGGTTGAAATTCGCATCCACCAAATTAAACCATGTGTGCAAGTAACTTCTTTTTCAATGGCAACCATCGAATCAAGCACAGTGTGGCAATCCTGCTCAAGATTTTGGGTTTGGTAATGAGTTGCTATTTTATTTAAGTTTGTTTCTTCTGCATCTTTAGTAGCTCCATCTACATGGTCGTCGGGAGAAAATTGAAAGACCTTTAAGTTTCTATCGAGAAACAAAGTGGTAATGTTTGTAACTGCGCGCAAATTAATAAGGTTTTCTTTGGTTTCTTTTGCCAATGCACGGTATTCGCTTTCACTTTTCTTTATTCGTTCCTCGGCTTTAATCCTTTCACTTACATCTTTGAGTGACACCAGGCGTACTTTTTCACCTTTAAATTCTGTTTCGTGCCCTTCCAATTCAGCGAAATAGAGACTGCCATCTTTCCGGGCAACTTCTGCAATATAGGGTTTGGCGTGTTGTTTTTGTATTTGCTCCTGTATTTTTTTTCTTGCTTTTCCTGAGGGTACCATGGAAAGCAGGTTTTCCCCAATGGCTTCTTCTTTGGTAAAGCCTGTAATTCTTAAAAATGCCTGGTTGCAATCCAACAGGATTCCATTTTTATGGATTAAGATTCCATCTAAAGTTGTTTCGGTTAAGAAACGGTATTTTTCTTCGCTTTCAGCCAGTTTATTTAGTGTTGTTTTGTATTTTGAGATATCCTTTAAAATAACTTGCCAAGCCTCTCTGCCATCGAACTCAATTGAAATAACGGCAACCTCTACCGGAATGTATTTCCCTGTTTTAGTTTTTGCAGTACTTTCGTAATAATTGAGTGTTTTGTTTCCTTTTACCCGATTGGTATAGTATTTAACAACATTGGCAATATTTTCGGGGGCAATAAATTTTGTAAAATCTGCACCTATCAGTTCTTCTTCCGAATATTCAGAAATCTTACAAAGGGTAGGGTTCGTATACTTTATAACCCCATCTTGCAGTACGAAAACTGCATCGGGTAAGGCGTTGATAAGCTTCAAACAAGCTTCTCCCTCTTTAAAACTCTCAGAAAAATTACTTCTGTTACAATTTTCAGAATTGAAAATTAAGTAAACACCATCGATACGTTCATTTTCGTCGTATTTTGATTTTAAGTTGATAGTGTAACATTTTGTGGACCTTTTAAATCCCTTGGGAAGATTTATTTCAGCTTCTTCGCCATGAAAGCATTTGTCTATTCGTGGTTGTAGTAAAGCAAATAGTTCTTCTCCAATTAAAGCATTTATATGCTTGTCAGTATTCACTTCTGAGGCTAATTTTACCACCTCACAGAACTTCTTGTTTATAAAACTAATTTTATAACCTTTTTTTACTAATAAAATTGGTGTATCAATCGAATTCAAAATATTGTTTGTGCGGTCCATGCTGATGTTGTTATAATAGAGTCTTAAAATAGCTATTATTTTTGAAGATTAATAGGTTGGTGTACAGATTTTTGATAAATGTATTCTTACTTATGTTCTGTAAGTAATCTTGTGATATATGTAGTGTTGTCAACCGAATGTTCTATGAGGAGTCTTGCTTAATTCAATAAGAGTATTGGAAAAGTTTAGAGAAATTAAGAGCTATGCGTTAACTGGGACAAGTGGGATAAAACAAAAACAAGAAAAATGGTTTGATAATTTGCATGACTAAATTAAGGCGCAATGGAAATGCTTTTACTTAATTCGCCTCACTACTTCATCAACTACTCCAAATTTAAAAGATAGTGAGTAATCTCTTTGAAGAATAAATCGTGTGATGAATTGTAACATTGCTCTAGTTGTTTAGTGCTTGTAAACCTGATAAACAATTCACTAAAATTTACCGAGCAAGGAGCAATATCCTTTGGTTATAAGATAATAAATGAGCAAATCGAATTCTTCGTAAGCGACCAGCGCATTGGCATTCCAGAAGATAAGCTAAACGATATTTTTACTCGTTTTGAGCAAGTAAATTATGGAGATGCCAACTATGGCGGAACTGGTTTGGGACTAGCTATTAGCAAAGGTATAGTGGAATTATTAGGCGGAGAAATAGCAGTAAAATCGAAGCTAAATAAAGGCACCACATTTACCTTTACTATACCACTAAAAGAAGTACAAGCCGAAAAAACAAGGGAAGACCACAAACCTCCCAAAGATGGATTTGAGGTAATGAAAAACTCAACCATACTTATTGCAGAAGACGAGGAAGTAATTCAGCTATTTTACAGGGAGCTGTTACGAGGATGTAAGTGCAAGTTACTTTTTGCAAATAACGGAGAAGAGGCGGTTGATATTTATAAAAGTAATAAGAAAATTAGTTTGGTACTTATGGATTTAAAAATACCAAAAATGAATGGTTTCTCAGCAAGTGAAGAAATTTTAAGGATTCATCCAGAAGCAAAAATCATCATCCAGAGCGCATTCTCCAATTCAAACGAAAAAGAAAAAAGTTTAGCTTTAGGCTGTAAAGATTACTTAACCAAACCCATAAGAAAAGAGCTGCTTATCAGCACAATAAAGAAGCATATTTAAATGTGATTGGAAATATGGTGTTCGTCCGCCTCCTTCGGCCAGGTCAGTGCCAGCTCGTTAAGCACTTTTTCATAATCCTCAATTTTTAATGGTATAAAAAAGAGCTAAACGCCCTGCATTCATTGTGGAAATACCCAAAGCTATTTACACATAATACCATCTTATAGGAACAGCCGCACAAATCCTAAGCTAAACCAAAGCTATCCTATAATCACACTATGCAAAGTAGCCCCACCTTCCTAAACGTGTTTCGTGTTCCAATACGATTAATTGCCCTTATCGGCAAAGGTAAGCCCGTAAATGAAGCCAATCAAAAGACTACGGCATAACACACAAGCCAACGCACAATTCCATTTATTCCGTTTCCTTTTGCCTGTTTCATTTACTTTCCTTAGAAAGTTGCCTAAGCGTTCAATTAAGGTGTGTTATGCAATTAGTCGTTGAGATGTAGGAATTATTCATAATGAAATTCAAAAAACACCCTTATATGCAAACTGTATGCAAATAAAAAAGAGTCACAAGAAATAAATCTTGCAACTCTTTGAAAATCAGGTGGAGAATACCGGAGTCGAACCGGTGACCTCTTGACTGCCAGTCAAGCGCTCTAGCCAACTGAGCTAATCCCCCAATACGTGGCTGCAAATATAAAAATAATTTTCACAAACCGTCAAAATATTTTTTTGGTAAAGTTTTTGCAGTATAAAAATAACTGCAGAAAACCAGAAGCCGGCGTTCTTTAATTTATTGATAATCCAAATAAAATTAGAAGCCATGATGAAACGAACATTTAAAAACGATCTTTCAAAAAATTATTTTCAGGAGCAGCCTAAGTCTTCTGCTTTTGCGCCCGAAAATGGGATAAAGCTGAAAACCAAAAAGACAAAAAATGCGGATATTGAAAGCAAAAAAACAACGTTTTTCCTGATTGGGTTGGTAATAGCTCTATGTTTAGTGTTTACTGCTTTTGAGTGGAAAACCCCTGTTAATAAAGCACGGATTATTGAGGGGGATGATAATTTTATTCCGCCCGAAGATCTGGTGATTCCAATTACAAAAACCGAAGAACCAGAGTCTGAAAAACCGGTCATTACAGTCCCGGTTTTTAAAGTTGTTAAAGATAATGTTCATATAAAAGAGGAGCTATTATGGGAAGGCGACGATCCGGAAGAACCGGTGTATATTGATTTTAATTTAATACAGGATAACAGCGATAAAGAAGAAGAGAATTTGGATCACATCTTCGACCATGTTGAAATAATGCCCGAATTCCCGGGAGGCGATGCAGCACTGTTAAGCTATCTGGCACATCAGGTAAAATATCCGGTAATTGCGCAGGAAAACGGAATACAGGGGCGTGTATACATTTCATTTGTTATTGATGAAAACGGAACTGTTTTTAATGTAACACTCGCCCGCGGAGTTGACGCATCGTTAAATACAGAGGCCATTCGTGTAGTAGAATCCATGCCCCGGTGGAAACCCGGAAGACAGGGAGATAAAGCGGTAAAAGTTCGCTATACAGTGCCCATCAATTTTATATTGCGATAGAAAATTGAAATGAATTAAAAATTAACTTGTATGTGAAGATTATTTTCTATCTTTAAGCCCCGTTTTTAGAGGGCAAAAAAATCAAATAAAACAAATAAAAGAGTTAAGTATGGAACTTAAAAAATCACCAAAAGCTGATCTGGAAGCCAAAAAAAATACCTTTTGGCTGGTAGGGTTAGTAGTCGCGTTGGGAGTTTCGCTACTGGCTTTTGAGTGGACCACAAAACCTTCAAAAGTTGAGTCTTTGGGTACCATTGAAACAGCCGAAGTTGAAGAAGAAATCATCCCTATCACTCGTGAGCAAGAGGTAAAACCACCTCCACCACCTCCACCACCAAAAGTAGTTGAGGTACTGAACATTGTTGACGATGAAGTAGAAATTGAAGACGAGCTGGAAATTGAAGATTCAGAAGCTGATGACGAAACTGTAATCGATGTGGCTCCTGTTATTGAAACAGCCGAAGAAGAAGAAGAAGAAGAAGCTCAGGTATTCTTTATTGTTGAGGATATGCCTGAATTCCCGGGTGGAGATTTGGCATTGCGTAAGTATATCGCCAACTCGATTAAATACCCTGTAATTGCACAGGAAAACGGTATTCAGGGAAAGGTATATGTAACTTTTGTTGTAAGTAAAACAGGTAAAGTTACCGATGCTAAAATTGCCAGGGGTGTAGATCCATCACTGGATAAAGAAGCACTTCGCGTAGTTAATGCCCTTCCTGCATGGAAGCCTGGCAAACAGCGCGGAAAACCGGTTAATGTATCGTACACGGTACCAATTAATTTCGTGTTGCAGTAACAAAGAAAAAACAATATTTTTGCACTCCTGTTTCAATAGAAGCAGGAGTTTTTTTGTTTAAAAAGTAATGTAAATGATAGAAACAGCACCAGAAACAGAGAAAGCAGTTATTGTAGGACTGATTAACCAGGATCAGGATGAACGTCAGGCAAAGGAATACCTTGACGAGTTGGAGTTTTTGGCCGATACTGCCGGTGCGCAAGTATTAAAAAAATTTACGCAAAAGCTCGATGTTCCGAATAAAGCTACATTTGTGGGGCCCGGGAAATTGGAAGAAATAAGCAATTACATAAAAGTAGTAGAGGCTGATACCGTAATTTTCGACGACGAACTAACACCAACACAGCTGCGAAACGTTGAAAAAATTCTGGAATGTAAAATTCTGGATCGTACAAATCTTATACTTGATATCTTTGCCAAAAGAGCACAAACGGCTCATGCGAAAACACAGGTAGAATTGGCACAATACCAATACCTGCTGCCACGTCTTACCCGAATGTGGACGCACCTCGAGCGCCAGCGTGGAGGTATCGGAATGCGGGGACCGGGTGAAACGCAGATTGAAACCGACCGCCGGATAATTCTCGATAAAATTGCCCGTTTAAAAGCACAGCTGGTAAAAATCGACAAACAAAAGGCTACTCAGCGTAAAAACCGTGGAAAAATGGTGCGTGTGGCTTTGGTGGGCTATACCAATGTGGGCAAATCAACCATTATGAATATGATGGCAAAATCAGATGTTTTTGCTGAAAATAAACTTTTTGCTACACTCGATACAACTGTGCGTAAAGTCGTTATTGGTAATTTGCCCTTTCTGTTGGCCGATACCGTTGGCTTCATTCGCAAATTACCACACGGACTGGTAGAGTCATTTAAATCAACATTGGATGAGGTGCGGGAAGCCGACATATTGCTTCATGTGGTAGATATCTCGCATCCCGGATTTGAAGAGCAGATAGAAACGGTAGACAGTACCCTAAAAGAAATAGAGGCCGGCGATAAGCCTACTTATTACATTTTTAATAAAATTGACGCATTTACCTACGAGGAAAAAGACGAAGACGACTTGTCGCCACGGACAAGGGATAACTTTACTTTAGATGAGTGGAAAAAATCGTGGATGGCAAAAAGCAATACACCCGCACTTTTTATTTCGGCCAAAGAGAAAACCAATATCGAAGATTTTAAAACAGAACTTTACGAAAAAGTGAAAGGAATTCATTCGCAGCGTTTCCCGTATAACGATTATCTGTATAATTCGGAGTGGACGGAAGGCGTGCAGTAAGTCTTAATATTATATTTTATAAAGGAGAAGCGTTTATGGTTTATCCTGAATTTTTTTAATGATGGAGTCATCTCTGCACGATTCCAGCATTTCGATACTGGTTAAACGCCGCAAGGGATGCTTTAACTTCGGAGCAATTTCAACCAAAGGAACCAAAACAAAACGACGTTCATGAATTTTTGGATGAGGTATAATTAACGATTTTGATTCCATAAACTCATCGTTGAAATACAGGATGTCAATATCCATTTCGCGCGATGAATAGCGTTCAATTCCTCTTTTTCGGCCAAAATCGGCTTCAATCTCATGAATTCGCCAAAGCAGCTCCTCTGCCTCAAGCTTTGTTTCAATAACAATTACCTGGTTCCAAAAGGCATGTTCGGCCTGAAAACCCCAGGGTGGAGTCTCATAAACCGACGATTTCTGAACTATTTTACCAAGCTTTAGTTCTATTAATGTGTAAGCATGGTTAAAATTTTTCTCCTTATTGCCAATATTTCCACCTATGCCAAGAAATACCTTGTTCATTGTGTCTTATATTTGTAATTCCTTTAGTAAAATATTACTCATTTAGTAATGAAGAGCAAAAATATAAAATGAGACCCAATAAAGTTAGCTATTTATTACCTACATTGTTGACTAAATTGGGAAAGAGTAGTACGAAATTTATTAAAACAAACATAAAAAATTAAACAATGAAAGAATTCTTCAAATACGTATTAGCGACCATTGTTGGTGTTTTGGCCTTGTCGCTTATTGGTACTTTTCTAATGTTTATTGTTATCGGAGCAATTGTTGCCTCTTCAGAAAAAGACGTAACTGTTGCCGAACAATCAATGCTTGTAATTGATTTAAGTCAGAGTATTGTTGATCGTGCCCCTAATGATCCATTTGAAGACTTGGAGCTTCCGGGAATTTTTAGTTCAGTTAAAACCATTGGGCTCGATAATATTAGCAAATCGTTGGAGAAAGCTGTTGATGATGACCGGATTAAAGGCATTTACCTGAAATTGTCGACAACAAACGGAGGAATGGCATCGGTTGAGGAAATTCGAAATGCACTAATTGCTTTTAAAGACAGCTGCGACAAACCCATTTATGCCTGTGCCGACCAAATGATACTCGACCAGAAAGGTTATTATGTAGCCACAGTGGCCGATCAGATTGTTCTGCATCCTGAAGTATCACTCGATTTTCGCGGATTGAGTGGTGAACTAACTTTCTTTAAAAATGCATTAGATAAACTGGGTGTTGAAATGCAGATAATTCGTGGCCCAAACAATAAGTTTAAAGCAGCAGTAGAGCCTTTTATGCTTGATAAAATGAGCCAGGAAAACCGCGAACAGCGTTTGGTGTATATGAATAGTTTATGGAATCATATGCTAAAAGGAATAGCCGAAGCACGGGGTATTTCGGTAGAGGATTTAAATGCTTTGGCCGACGAAGTACAGACCTTTAAAAAAGCTGCAGCAATGGTTGAAAATGGTTTGATTGACGCTGTCAAATACCGCGATGAAGTGCTGGACGATATGCGCGAAATTACAGGAATAGAAGGCACTGAAGGAGTGCCCATTGTTGATGTAAAAGCTTATGCAAAGGCTCCGGTTAAAGGAAAAACAAAAAAATACAGCCGTAATAAAATTGCCGTTATTTATGCCAGTGGCGAAATAGGAGCTGCACTTAGTGCCGGAGAAGGAATTAACGGCGATAAACTCGGAAAAGAGATTCGGAAAGTTCGTCAGGACAGTGCCTATAAAGCTATTGTTTTGCGTGTTAATTCGCCTGGAGGCGCAGTTTTTGATTCGGAAACAATTTGGCGCGAGGTAAAACTGGCTGCCGAAGAAAAAACTTTGGTGGTTTCGTTTGGCGATGTAGCAGCATCAGGTGGTTATTATATTTCGTGTCCGGCTGATAAAATCGTTGCCAGTCCAAATACAATAACCGGATCGATTGGAATTTTTGGTCAGATTCCAAACTTTGGCGAATTAATGAACGATAAGCTTGGTATTACAACCGATGCCGTTGGCACTAACGAACATTCGAGCTTTATTTCTTTGTCGCGCCCCATGACTCCCTACGAGAAACAACGCATGACCCAATATATTTCAATTGGTTACGATACCTTCCTGTCGCATGTGGCCGATGGCCGCGGAATGACAAAAGAACAGGTTGACAACATTGGGCAGGGCCGCGTGTGGAGTGGCGAAAATGCCATGGAGATAGGCCTTGTTGATGAATTTGGCGGCTTGGAAGATGCCATTGAGCTTGCTGCCGAAATGGAAGGCCTTGAGGATTACCGTACCATCGCACTGCCCGAATTGCCAAATCCTTTTGAAGAAATGTTTAAGCTCGGCGGTAACGCAAAAGCACGCATTTTAAAGGGCGAACTTGGCGACAAATACCGCTATTACGAATACATGAAAAAAGCAGCCGGGATGAATGGAATATATGCTCGCATGCCTTACGATATTTATCTGAATTAATACGGGCAATCCATAAAATTAGAAGGATGCATCATAAGCTGTGATGCATCCTTTTTCTTATCTTAGCTTTCTATTTTTTGAAGAACAATTATAAATGGCGAAAATTTTCCTTTACCCGCTTTCCTGGCTGTATGGTTTTGTTGTTTTTTTACGAAACAGAGCCTACGATTTAAAAATAGTTAAGTCGAAAGAATTTGATGTTCCTGTTATTTCAATCGGTAATATTACCGTTGGCGGAACTGGCAAAACTCCTCATGTGGAATACCTGGTATACCTGCTAAAAGATACCTACGAAGTGGCTACTTTAAGCAGGGGGTATAAACGAAAAACAAAAGGGTTTCGTTGGGTTGAAAAGCAATCTACCGCCCTTGAAGTTGGCGATGAACCTTTGCAGATTAAAAATAAATTTCCAGACGTAACAGTGTCGGTATGCGAAGATCGGGTAAAAGGGGTGGAAAAATTACTCGAACCTGCCGAAGGAAAAACACCCGATGTGGTATTGCTCGACGACGCCTTTCAGCACCGGAGAATAACACCGGGAATAAATATTTTGTTGATTGATTACAACCGGCAAATAAAAAATGATACCCTATTGCCTGCCGGCCGCTTACGCGAAGGTGTATACCAAATGCGACGTGCAAATATTATTTTATTTACAAAATGCCCCGAAGAGGTTACGCCAATAATGCGCCGTATTTTGCAAAACGATGTAAATTTGCTGCCCTACCAGAAATTGTATTTTACCCGGCTGGTATACGGAACCTTGCAGCCCATTTTTAATGCGCCTGAATTGGATGAGGCCAGTTACAGAAATGTAAGCTGCCACATGTTGGTAGTAACCGGAATTGCATCGCCAAAACAAATGCACTCGTTTATTAAAAAAATGGGCACACAAATGGAAACGCTTACATTTTCTGACCACCATGCCTATACAACCAACGATATTGTTGAAATTGAAAAACGATTTCAGGCAATAAACTCAGAAAAAAAGATAATTGTTACAACCGAAAAGGATGCCATGCGTTTTAAAGACATCGAGGAAATAAGCGATGCCTTAAAAGCTGCCATGTACTACCTGCCGGTAAAAGTTGATTTCCTTGAAGAAGAAAAAAAATCGTTTAATAAGAAGATATTGAATTATGTTGGAGAAAATAAAAGCAACCGCGAGCTTCATAAAAGAAAGAATTCAGGCAAGTCCTGAGATTGGTATTATACTTGGAACCGGTCTTGGAGGCCTGGTTAACGAAATTGAAATAATTGATTCGATACCCTATACCGATATTCCGAATTTTCCGGTGTCGACAGTTGACGGACATGCCGGCCGGTTAATATACGGCAAACTGGGTAATAAGGAAGTGTTGGCCATGCAAGGTCGCTTTCATTATTACGAAGGTTACGATATGAAAGAGGTTACCTTTCCGGTGCGGGTAATGAAATTTGTTGGTGTAAAAAATCTTTTTGTTTCCAATGCCAGTGGCGGATTAAACCCCGATTGGCAGGTTGGCGCAATTGTATTGCTTACCGATCATATTAATTTCTTCCCCGATCATCCGCTGCGTGGTAAAAACCAGGAGGAACTCGGACCGCGTTTCCCGGATATGAGTAAGGCATACAGCCAGCGTTTGCGCAACAAGGCTAAGCTTATTGCTCTGCAAAACGGTATTGATGTAAAAGAAGGTGTTTATGTAGGCGTTTCGGGGCCTACCTTTGAAACTCCTGCCGAATATAAAATGTTCCGCATTTTGGGTGGCGACATTGTGGGGATGTCAACCGTGCCCGAGGTAATTGTTGCCCGACACATGGACATGCGCGTTTTTGGAATTTCAATTGTAACCGACAGCGGAGTACCCGGTGAGATTGTTGAAATATCGCACGAAGAAGTGCAGGAAGTTGCAATGAAAGCAGAACCGAATATGACTCTGATTATGAAAGAACTAATACAGAGTATTGAGTAGATAACACATCGTCTTTCTCTTATTTTGATTGAGAAGGAGGAAGGAAAATCATTCCTTCACCAGGCTTTTTTGAATAAAAGAATACCGGTGAAGTGTAACAACCAGAGCGGTTTCAGCCGTCGGATTCGATTTTTTTATAGCTCATGAAATTAAAGATTATACACGTGAAAAATTTAGGTTTTATTTTAATAATGGCACTTGCGCTTTTTAGTTGTACCGAAAACAAAACTAAAACTGCAGAATTGGTGCTCGATTCGCAATCGGTATTGGGCGAGGGAGCCATCTGGAATTACAAAACCGGCGAGTTAATGTGGGTAGATATAAAAAAGGAGATTCTGAATATTTATAATCCGGCATCGGCTTTTAACAAAGAAATGTTTACCGGGCAAATGATTGGAACCGTAGTGCCTGCCGAAAGTGGTAATGCTCTGGTGGCTTTACAAAAAGGCATTTATTTTTTCGACATTGAAACCGGGAGTAAAAAGTTACTGGCTGCCCCTGAACCCGATAAGCCTGCCAACCGGTTTAATGATGGGAAGTGCGACCCTTCAGGAAGGTTCTGGGCCGGAACGATAAGTACCAAAGGCGAGCGCGAAGTGGCCGCATTGTACCGCTTCGATCCGGATACCTCAATTCATAAAATGGTGGATAAGGTGAGTATTTCAAATGGCATTGTTTGGTCGGGCGACAAAACAAAAATGTACTACATTGATACGCCTACCCACAAAGTTATGGCTTACGATTATGACGACACCACAGGTGAAATCTCAAATCCACGAGTGGCCCTAACTATCCCAAACGAATTGGGTGGCCCCGATGGAATGACCATCGACGAAAACGATAACCTTTGGATAGCCCTTTGGGGAGGTTCGGCAGTTGGCTGCTGGAATCCCGAAAGTGGAGAGCTGATTGATAAAATTGAAGTTCCGGCAAAAAATGTCACCTCGTGTGCCTTTGGCGATAACGACCTTGGAACACTCTACATTACCTCGGCCCGGCAAAATACCAGCCCCGAAGAACTGGAAAAATGGCCACATGCCGGTGGTGTGTTTAAGTTTAGACCCGGTGTTAAAGGCGTGCAGGCTTTTTATTTTAACGATGTAAACTAACCGGTTTATGAATCTGCTTGTATTGGCACTTGCGCCTGTTGTTATTATTGCCGCCTATATTTATTTTCGCGATAAATACGAAAAGGAACCTCTACGCCTCTTGTTTTTTGCATTGTTGGCCGGAGGGCTTACTGTTATTCCAATTCTTTTTCTTGAAGGTTTTTTAGACCGGTTTACCCTGCAATTTCCAGGATTGCTTTCGGCAGCATGGAAAGCATTTGTGGTGGCCGCTTTTTCTGAAGAACTTTTTAAATACCTGGCCTTGTATCTCCTGATCTGGAAAAGCCCCGAGTTTAACGAAAAATTTGATGGCATTGTTTATGCCACCTACGTGTCGTTAGGGTTTGCGGCAGTTGAGAATGTACTGTACGTAATGGATGGCGGATTAAGCACCGGACTTATGCGGGCGGTAACTGCTGTGCCGGCGCATGCTATTTTCGGAATTACCATGGGTTTTTATTTTGGCCTGGCAAAATTTTACGAAAAGGAACAGAAAATACTCAAGCAGAAAGCGCTGTTGTTACCCCTTGTTTTACATGGTATTTACGATTTTATTTTGTTTACCGAAATTGCCTGGTTAACAATAGTTTTTGTGGGGTTTGTGGTTTACCTCTATGTTTCGGGCCTTAAACGTATGCGCGAACTTTCGAAACAATCGATTTACAACACCGATTATAATTTATTGAACGACAAACTGGGGAAATCAAAGTAGCTATGGATATTCCTAATTATATCAACGTTGAACAGGCTCACAAAATCGTACAAAAATATGCCCATCGTACACCGGTGATGTCGTCGGCAAGTATTAATAAAATTGTCGGAGCCGAGTTGTATTTTAAATGCGAAAATCTGCAAAAGGTAGGAGCATTTAAATTTCGGGGAGCGTGTAATGCCGTGTTTTCGTTAAGTGAAGAAGAAGCGCAAAAAGGTGTGGCCACACATTCGTCGGGAAACCATGCCGCAGCACTGGCGCTTGCAGCCCGTATGCGTGGCATTGATGCGCATATTGTAATGCCCGAAAATTCACCCGAAATAAAAAAGAAAGCCGTGGCCGGATATGGCGCAAAAATTACCTTTTGCAAACCTACTTTGCAGGCACGCGAAAGTACGCTGGCAAAAGTGATTGAAGAAACCGGAGCAACAGAAATTCATCCCTACAATAATTTTTATGTAATTGCCGGACAAGGAACAGCCACCAAAGAATTGATTGAAGACAAAGGCAAATTCGATATTATTATAGCACCGGTTGGTGGTGGCGGTTTATTAAGCGGAACAGCTATTTCAAGCAAACAATTGTTGCCCGCCTGCAAAGTTATTGCTGCCGAACCGGACGGAGCCGATGACGCTTATCGTTCGTTTCATTCTAAAAAATGGGTGCCTTCCGAAAATCCGAAAACAATTGCCGACGGTTTGCTGACTTCGTTAGGCGAACGGAATTTCAAAATAATACTCGACAAAGTAGATGATGTCGTTACCGTTTCGGAAGAAAGTATAGTGGAAGCCATGCGCATGATTTGGGAGCGCATGAAAATAATTATCGAACCATCTTCGGCTGTGCCATTGGCTGCTATCCTCGAAAAGAAAGTGGATGTGCCGGGCAAAAAAGTAGGTATTATTCTTTCGGGTGGTAATCTGGATTTAGGGAAGTTGCCGTTTTAATGACAGTTAAGAGAGGGGCACGAAGCAATCCCCCGTTTTCGCAATATAATCCCCAAAGGGCATAAAAGGCGCCCCCGTTTTTATAAGGTCATCCCCAGGGGGCACGAAACCATCCCCAAGGGGCACGGACTCATCCCCCTGGGGCACATAACGCGCCCCTGTTTTCGTAAGACAATCCCCAAGGCGCACAAAGCAAAAAACCAGGGGCACAAGCTTCGCCCCAAGGGGCACGTTTCGTTAAAATGAGGGAAATAATTAGAAAGCTAATGTGAAAAGGTGAAAGTCGAGGGGAAAAGTTCAGTGACCGCCATCCGGCATCGAATATCCAATAATCAATATTCAACGATCCAGTATCCGGTTGCAAGTCACGAGTCATGAGTCACGAGTATCAAGTATCCAGTATCAAAACATCGGGCTAATAATATGGGCCAGCGATTCGCGAACTTTATAAATAATAGGGCGTTTGCGCCATTCGCGGTATCGTACCTCGCGGCAATGTTGCAAATCGCTTAAAAAGTGCTCTTCCAGTTGGTCGGTAAATGCTTTCTGGTAGATAAATGCATTGGCCTCAAAATTGGTCTCGAAACTACGGAAATCGAAATTGCTGGTTCCAACACTTGAAATAACATCGTCAACCAGCAGGTACTTGCTGTGTATAAATCCGTTTTGGTAGAGGAAAATACGAACGCCTGCCTCAAGAAGTTCTTCTACATAAGCAAACGAACACCATTTTGAAAGCCTGGCATCTGATTTTTCGGGGATGATAATGCGCACATCAACCTGGCTAAGGGCAGCGGTTTTTAAAGCCGTTTTAAGTTCTTGCGGTGGCATAAGGTAGGGGGTAACCAGGTATATTTTTTTTCGTGCGGTAGTAATGGCAGCAAAAAAGGCCTGCTCAATACTTTTCCAGCTGTAATCGGGGCCACTGGCCGAAATTTGTACAGGAACGCCCGGTGCATCAGAAAAAGGAGGGAAATAATTATTGCCGTAAAGGTTTTCTTTCGTAATAAAATACCAATCGGCAGCAAAAATAACCTGCAGGGTTGTTGCAGCATCGCCATTTATTTGCAGGTGAGTGTCGCGCCAGGCCCCTATGCCATTAAGTCCTTCAAGGTAGCGGTCGGCAATATTTACCCCGCCAATAAAGCCCGTTTTTCCATCAATAACAATAATTTTACGGTGGTTGCGGTAGTTTACCCGCGATGTAAAACGTGGAAACCGAACCTCCATAAATGGGTGAATTTCGATGTTGTTTGCCTGAAAAGTTTTGAAAAAGCGCCTGGATAGCCCCCAGCTGCCAACATCGTCAATTATAATGCGTACTTCAACACCTTCGTTGCGTTTTTTTATCAGTAAATTTTTTAGGCGGTTGCCAATTTTGTCATCCTCAAAAATGTAATATTCAAGGTGAATATGGTGACGGGCCTGCTCAATGGCATAAAATATATTTTCGAATGTTTCTTCTCCGTCTTTTAAAAGTTTAAGGGTGTTGCCCGTGGTTAGCAACGAGTCGGAATTGTTTAACAGTAAACGAATAAGTTGCGCCTGATTGTTAAGGCCTGCTTTTGAAATGAGTTGTTTCTGTTCGATATTTTTAAGTTGTTCTGTACTCAACCGGCGCAGCTCTTTGAGGCTTTTAATGCCCCGCCGCGAAAACATTTTGCGCTTCCGGTATTCCTGCCCGAAAACCAGGTAAAAAACCACACCAAAAATGGGGAGCAGAATAAGTACCAGAATCCAGGCGGCAGTTTTAAAAGGCGAGCGTTTTTCCAGAATAATCATGAGCGCAACAGGAATAGCTGTGAGCAGAAAAATAAAATAAAACCAGTTCCAGAATTGACTCCAATCAAACATATTTTGTAATTTGTTAGGGTAAATTTCCAAATTTATTTGAGTAAAAACAATATTTGCATAATTTTCGTAGTTACAGGTAGAGATGAAAAAATTAACAAACATATTTCTTTGGGCTATTACTGGTAGTTTCTTGCTCATTTACGCATGTTCAGGTACAAAAAATAGTGCCAAATCAGAAAAATCGAGCATTGAGGTAAGTGCTGAGGATAGTGTTGAGTACGACGTTGAAACGTTTAATGCAAAATTTGATATGTGGTACGAACGGCAAAACACTCCGGCCGCATACCGTACGCAAACCTACTACGAAAACTGGAACAGGCAATATGTTTCTGCCTGGAATGCAAAATGCGCAACGGCATCGTCAAGCTGGACCTTTGAACCCGTGGTAGGTTACAATCCAACAGAAGATTACGGCTTTGAAATGAACCATAAGCTGTTTTACTATTTTATGTACGTTGAGAATGTGCTAAAAGTAAAAATTATCCCGGGTGGGCCTAAGCTCACTTTTTATTAGTGGCATTGCTTACAAGCAAAAGTGTGTCGTTGCCCAATTGTGAGCGTACGCCTTGTAAATGATTTATCTCCGGTGCTTTTATGCCTCTGCCAAATGTTTTATTGCCTGTATAAATGTGGGCTTCATCCCATAAATCATCAGTTATAAAACTGTTTAATAGCTGCCTTCCTCCTTCAACAATTAGCGATAATACGTTTTTCTGGTGCAACACATTCATTAGTTGTGGCAGAATATTTTCCGAAAAATCAATTTTAACATAGCTTGTTTTTTCTTCAACCCGGTTTTTAATTCCGTTAATAATAAGCGTATCGCTTGCGTTATTAAACAGGTGTAGTGTTTTTTCCAGTCGTAAATTACGATCAATAACTATACGCAGCGGATTTTTTCCACTGCAATGCCGCACCGTTAGCGAGGGGTTGTCTTTTTCGGCCGTGTTGGTACCAACCAGAATGGCATCTTCAGCAGCCCTCATTTTATGCACGCTAAGCAAGGCTTCAGAACCGGTTATCCAGGTAGGTTCTCCGTAAGCTTCCACCTTGCGGTCGATATCAATAAAGCCATCGGTAGTTTGTGCCCACTTAAGTAAAATATACGGGCGCTTCTTCCGGTGAAAAGTAAAAAAACGTCGGTTTAGCTCGTCGCATTCTTTTTTTAATACTCCTGTTTTCACCTCAAGGCCGGCTTTGCGAAGTTTTTCAATCCCCTTACCGGCCACCTGGGCAAACGGATCGATACTGCCAATTACAACCTTTGGTATTTGTTTTCTGATAATCAGGTCGGAGCAGGGAGGGGTTAACCCAAAATGGGCACAGGGTTCTAACGAAACATAAATGGTACTTGATTTTAGTTGTTCCGGGTTGTCAACTGCATTTATGGCATTCACTTCTGCATGCGCCTGGCCATATTTTTGATGGTATCCTTCGCCAATAACTTGCCCCTGGTAAACAATAACGCAGCCAACCATTGGATTTGGCGAAACAGCACCTGACCCTTTTTTAGCCAGTTGGATGCAACGGGCCATGTATTTTTCGTCGGTTGTCATTTTCAAGGAAAAACTAAATTTGCAGCAACAAAAGTAAACAATGCAACAAACTATTCAATATATCCGAACAGAATTGGAAGGGATTTACCCCGAAAGCGAGATTCTGGGGTTTACAAAGCTAATTTTCGACCAGGTGCTTGGATTTTCTTACACACAAATGATTTTGGCTAAAACACGTATGTTGGAACAAGAGGATGTCAAAAAAATTAAAACCATTGTTAGCCGACTGAAAAACCACGAACCTATTCAATATATTTTGGGCGCAACAGAATTTTACGGATTACAACTGGAGCTTGAACCCGGAGTTTTAATTCCACGGCCCGAAACGGAAGAACTGGTGCAGTGGGTGTGCCAAACCCAATTGCCAAAACAGGCACGTGTACTCGATATTGGAACCGGTAGCGGGTGTATTGCCCTGGCTATAAAAAACGAAATACCCGATGCCGAAGTTTGGGCGGTTGACAAGTCGGAAAAAGCTATGGAGCTTGCTGCAAAAAATGCGAAAAAAAATAATCTGCAGCTACGTTTTAAACAGGCAGATATATTAAACTGGCAGGAAGAGCAATGGCCACAGTTTGATGTTGTGCTAAGCAATCCTCCGTATGTTCGCGAAAGCGAGAAAGCACAAATGCAGGCCAATGTGCTGGAGCACGAACCGGAAATGGCCTTGTTTGTTAGTGACGCCGAACCTTTGTTGTTTTACTACGCCATTGCCCGGTTTGCCCAAAGTAAGTTGAAAAACGGTGGCTTACTGTTTTTCGAAATTAACGAGAGTTTTGGCGAAGAAATGGTGGGCCTGGTTAAGTCGTTGGGATTTAGTTCGGTAGAATTAAGACGGGATTTGGAAAATAAAAATCGGATGTTGCGGTGCAGAAAATAATACCGGACAGTATCAGTAAAAGCATTTTTTATCGTTTATTAATTCGAACGATTTTTTATCTTGTATTCGTGTAAACAAAAGCTGTGAAAAAAGTTATCCTTAAAATACTGCTACTTTTTAATTTTTTAGCATGTAGTGCATTGGTTGTATCCTACCTGTCGGTATATATTCCTCCCGATGTTTTCTGGATTCCATCTCTATTTGGTTTGGCTTATCCGTTTCTTTTGGGGGCTAACCTCGCGTTCGTACTGTTTTGGTTGCTGTTTAAACCCCGTTACGCGCTTTTGTCGTTAATTGTTGTAGCTGTTGGCTGGGGGTTTGTTACCCGCTTTTACCAGGTAAAAGGCAGAAGTAGTACCGAGGCAGCTATTAAAGTAGTTTCGTATAACGTTAAACATTTTGTGGCTGATGGCACGGGCAATCAGAAAGAAAATGCGAAAGAGATTATTACATTTTTAGCCGGGCAGGATGCCGATATTATTTGTTTGCAGGAAGCACGTTTGCGCCGAAACAATATTTTTAACCTGGCACAAACCGTTAAAGACCTCGAATCGATTAAACACTACCAGTTTGCGCGTTCCAGCACAAGTTATGGCTCGGTAACAATGACCCGCTATCCTATTGTAAATATGGGCGAAATTAGGTTTGAAGACTCCCGGAACATTACCATTTATACCGATGTGTTGATTGATTTTGATACCGTTCGCATTTTTAATATCCATCTACAATCGTACCTGATTGATCCTGATAAGTATTCAATAATTGAATCGCCGGGCTTAAACGAAGAGAAAGACCTGGATGAGGTGAGAGAGATGGGAGCCAAGTTTAAGGATGCGTTTCAGCTGCGGGCAAGGCAGGTGCGCGAAATCAGAAAATACATTGACGAATCGCCCCATAATGTTATTCTTTGTGGCGATTTTAACGATACACCCGCTTCGTTTTCGTACCGCAATTTAAGCAATGGATTAAGCGATGCTTTTGTACAATCGGGGCAGGGAATTGGGCGTACCTACATTGGCAAGTTGCCATCGTTTCGTATTGATTATATTATGCATGGTGATGCTTTTGAATCGTTTGATTTTGAAACGTTGGATTACCGGAAATCAGACCATTTGCCCGTTAGTTGCAAGCTGAAAAAAATAAATTAAAGCGATAGCAGCAGTTCTTGCGCCACTTCCTTATCTGTTTTTAGTTGTTCAACCAAGGCATCAACTCCCGCAAACTTTTTCTCTTCACGTATTTTGTCAATAAAAACAAGTGTGATGCTTTTGCCGTAAATGTTTTCAGCAAAATCAAAAATATTTACTTCAATGCTGCGGTTGTCGGCGTTGTTATTAAAAGTGGGGCGGGTTCCAATGTTTAACATTCCCTTGTACTGTTTGTCGTCAATTTCAATTAAAACTGCATAAACACCGTATCCGGGAATAATTTTGTATTTGTCTGAGGCTTCAATATTTGCAGTGGGGAATCCTAATTTTCGACCCAGCTGTTTGCCGTTAACCACCGTGCCGTGCAAGGTAAAGCGGTAGCCCAAATATTGATTGGCTTTTGCAATAGCACCGGTTTCAAGCGCTGCCCGTATTTTTGTTGAGCTTACTTTGTCGGTTTCTACAGATAAGGCTTCAGTTCGGTGTACTTTAAAACCGTATTTATCAGCACATTTTTGGAGGTATTCATAGCCCCCTTCGCGGTTTTTCCCAAACCGATGATCGTAGCCCACAACCAAACAATGGGTGTGTATTTTTTCCACCAAAATGGTTTTTACAAAATCGGTATAGCTTAGGGCTGCAAACGCTTCGTTAAAAGGATAAATAATCAGGTGATCGACACCAAATTGCTCAAACAGTTTAATTTTTTCGTTTTTTGTAGTAAGCAAACGCAGGCTTGTTTCGTTGGGTGCGGTAACAATGCGCGGATGAGGGTAAAAGGTAAAGATTACCGTTTCGCCGTTTTCGTTGCCGGCTAATTCTTTTAACTGGTTAATAACCAGTTGGTGCCCTTTGTGCAAGCCATCGAAAGTACCAATGGTTACCACAGGGTTTCGGGCCTCAAAATCATCAAGCGAAAAATGTATCTTCACAATAATAATGGTAAAAAATGTTTTGCGTTACAAACCTATTGAAAATTTTAAATCTATTAAAGGCGGTAGCTCTAATCCGGTTAAAATAATGAAAAGGATAATGGAATTTTTGAGTTATTGGCAAAAAATAAAGCAAGTCAGAGGCTGATGAGTTAAATGCGCTTAAACCGTTTCAATGCATCAGAAAGCATAAAAATTGTTATTTTCTTAAAATGCTATTTTCGATGTATTCAAAATTGTTAATTTTACGGCCTTTATATGAAATGGGTGCACTGTTTACAATAGTGCAATTAATGCAGAAAACTCATTTTTTCTGTAGATAAACCGGTTTATGATACCATTTGGTAATCAATTGAAATGATATGAACAAGATGACCTATAGAGTTTTATTTTTTTTGGTAGCAGCGATGCTATTGTTAGCAGGGTGTAAAAAAGAAAAAGGATTTACTATTCGGGGTAAAATTACACACGCCGAAGGGAAAGAAATTGTTTTAGAAGAACTGCATACCACTTCGCTGAAAAAAATTGCCGAAACAAAAATTAATAAAAAGGGCGAGTTTGAAATTAAAGGAGTAACTGGAATTCCCACGTTTTACCTCTTAAAGCTTACCGATCAGAACTTTATAACCTTATTGGTAGATTCGGCAGAAACAATTACCGTTGAAGCGGATGCTGCAAATTTCCACCGTGAATACAATGTTGCTGGTTCACCCGGTTCGGAGCAGGTGAAACTGCTGGATTCAAAACTGAAAGAAACCCGAAACAAACTCGACTCGTTGCGCTCGTTAGATAATTTGTATACCGGAAACCCGGAGTACGATGATGTACGTCCGCGGTGGGCCGAAGAATACGATGAAATTGTGGAAGAACAGATTGAATTCTCTACCGATTTTGTTCGCGAAAATCCGTTTGCAATGGCCAGTGTTTTGGCGCTTTATCAGAAATTTAATAACAACGATCAGTTTTATATTGTACGCGATTTGCAGGTGATGAAAACGGCTGCTTCGGCACTATATTCAATTTACCCGAATTCCGAGCAGGTGCAGGCACTTTACAACAATACACTGCAGTTTGTTCGTCAGCAACAAGCCGAAAAAATGCAACAGTTTATTCAGGAACAAGGCGAAAACAGCCCGGACATTGTTCTTCCGGATGCCGATGGTAAAGAAATAGCACTGTCGTCGTTAAAAGGAAAAATTGTACTCTTGCAGTTTTGGGCAGCTGTTGACCGCGGGTCACGCATTCAGAACCCGGTTTTGGTTGAAGCCTATAAAAAATATAAACGGAAAGGTTTTGAGATTTACCAGGTTAGTGTAGATCAAAATCGTGCCGAATGGGTTGATGCCATTGATAAAGATGGTTTGTCGTGGATTAATGTTGGCGATATGGAAGGAAGTAAAAAAGCCGCCGCAGTATATAACATCCAGTCTATTCCTTTTAATTATCTGCTTGATAAAGAAGGTGCTATTGTGGCGAAAAATCTTCAGGGACCTGCGCTCAACAAGGCACTGGCTCAGCTTTTAGATTAGCATAAACTCCAAAAATTGGCTGAAAAACAAAAAATATATTTTATTTCGGATATACACCTTGGTGCTCCTGCGTTAAATAATAACCGGGAACGCGAATTGCTGTTGGCCTCCTGGCTCGATGAAATTGAGGCTGATGTGAGCGAACTTTTTCTGATGGGAGACATCTTCGATTTCTGGTACGAGTACAAAAAGGTGGTTCCTCGTGGATTTACCCGAATTTTAGGCCGTCTGGCCAATTTAACCGATAGGGGAATACCGGTGCATTTCTTTACCGGAAATCACGATATGTGGGTGTATGATTATCTGGCCGAAGAAACCGGAATTCAAGTTCATCACAACTACATGGTACACGATATTTGCGGAAAGAAATTCTTTCTGGCCCATGGCGATGGCCTTGATGCATCGGATAAAGGTTATATTTTTCTGAAAAAAATATTTACGAATAACACCATGCGCTGGCTCTTTTCCCGGCTACATCCCAATTTTGCATTTTATATTGCGCACAAATGGTCGGCATCAAGTAGGTTATCAAAATCGGATTATGAGCAGGAATATGTGGCAGATAAAGATGGAATGTATAAATTTGCCGCGGAATTTATAAAAACAAATCCGGTTGATTATTTTGTAATGGGCCATCGGCATCAACTGGTAAACAAAAAGATGAACGAAAAAACAAGTTTTGTTTTATTGGGTGATTGGATTAAGATGTTCTCTTATGGGGTTTTTGATGGCAATAATTTTGAATTAAAGACATATAAGGATAAAGCGAAAGCTTAGAAGAAGGATTATGGCAAAGCAAACTTACACAAGAATTATTGGTACCGGAAGTTACCTTCCAACCCAAATAATTAAAAATACACACTTCCTGAATAACGAGTTTTTTACTCCATCGAAGAAAAAGATTGACGATAAAAGCAACGAAGAAATTATTCAGAAGTTTAGGGAGATTACGAATATTGAAGAGCGAAGGTACATTGAGGACGAATTGGTAACTTCAGATATTGCCGCTTTTGCAGTTGAAGACGCTTGTAAATCAGCCGGCATTTCAAAAGATAGTCTCGATTTTATTATTGTTGGTCATAATTTTGGCGACATCGTGCAAGGCAATGTGCGTACTGATGTTTTACCAAGTTTAGCCAATAAGGTAAAAATGAAATTAAACATCAAAAATCCACAATGTATTTGCCACGATGTAGTTTCCGGTTGTCCGGGGTGGACACAGGGAATGATTACTGCCGATGCATATATTAAAGCCGGCTTTTCAAAACGAGGCGTTGTAGTAGGAGCCGATGTGCTTTCACGTATTTCTGATCCGCATGATCGCGATTCGATGATTTATGCCGATGGTGCCGGAGCAACTGTTGTTGAAGCTGTTGAAAGCGAAGAACCCCTTGGTATTTTGTCGCATTCCAGTCGTTCTGATTCTGTTAAATTTGCCAACCTGCTTACCTTGGGCGAATCAAGCAATGCCGATTTTGAAAGCGACGAACTGTTCATAAAAATGACTGGTCATAAATTATATGTTTATGCCATAACTACAGTTCCGGGTGTGGTAAAGGAAAGTATTGAAAAAGCTGGGCTGGAGCTGAGCGACATTAAGAAAATTTTTATCCACCAGGCCAATGAAAAAATGGATGAGGCTATTTTGGCAGGTGTGTTAAAATTATACGGTCAGAAAGAGGTACCCGAAGGAATAATGCCTATGAGTATTCGAAAACTCGGAAACTCATCAACAGCCACTGTTCCAACCCTTGTCGACCTTGTTGTAAAAGGAAAAATGGAAGGGCACGAAGTTAACGAAGGTGATTATACAATTCTTTGTTCGGTAGGTGCCGGAATGAATATCAATTCCATCGTTTATAAATGGTAAACTATTGACATTACAATAACGAAAGCCGATTCGTCGTTTAACGGATCGGCTTTTTTTTACTCGTTTTACCAGTTTATTGGTTCCATTCCTTTTGAAACAAGAAATTCGTTGGTACGGCTAAAATGCTTGTTGCCAAAAAAACCACGGCTTGCCGAAAGTGGCGATGGGTGCACTGAAGTTAAAACCAAATGTTTTTGCTGATCGATAAATTTACTCTTGCTGATGGCATAGTTTCCCCACAACAAAAAAACTACATTTTCTTTTTCCTTACTTATTTTCTCAATGGTAGCATCGGTAAATTGTTCCCACCCTTTTTTTTGATGCGAACCGGCCTGCTGGGCACGAACCGTTAAGGTGGCATTTAGCAGTAAAACTCCCTGCTGAGCCCAGGCGCTAAGGTTGCCACTTTCCGGAATGGGCTTGCCTATATCGCTGTTCAGTTCTTTAAAAATATTACGTAAACTGGGCGGGAACTTCACCCCATCGTTTACCGAAAAGCACAGGCCATGCGCTTGCCCGGGGCCATGGTAGGGGTCTTGTCCTAAAATTACAACCTTAACCTGGGTAAAAGGACAAAGATCAAAAGCATTAAAAATAAGTTTGCCCGGCGGATAAATTCGTTGGGTGTTGTATTCGTTGCGTACAAAATCACTTAACTGTTTAAAATAATCTTTTTCAAACTCATCGTGCAGCTGTGTTTTCCAGCCGGCTTCAATTTTAACCTCCATGCAATAAAACGTTATTTTCCTTTAAAAATAGAAAAATTAGCGGCGGCAGAAATCAAATCACTATTTTTTCTTTTTCGCGATTGAGCTTACCTGCATTTTTGTATTTTTAAGCTTCAAATAAAATCAAAAATGGAAATAATTTATCTGCTTGCAGGAATGGTATTTGGTACCGTTGCTGCTTTTCTATATTTAAAATTGAAAGCACAAAAGCGACAGTCGGAGGCTGAAAAAATACTTTTTGAAAAAGAAAATGCATACCTGGAACAAAAGGCTGAAATTGAAAAACAAACCCTGGTTTGGCAAGAGCGCTACAATGCATTAAAAACCGAAGCCGAAGAGTGGAAAGCTGATCTGGGCATCTACCGGGAAGAAAATAAAGCGCTGAATGTGCGACTTGAAAATGCCAAGGTACAGTTTGTAAATCAGGAGGAAAAGTTAAACGAGCAGAAGAAGGAACTGGAAGAGATGCAAAAAAGACTGACTACCGAATTTGAAAACCTGGCCAATAAAATTCTGGAAAAGAACAGCGAAAAATTTGCAGCTGCCAATCAAAAAAATATTGGCGATGTTTTGAATCCATTGAAGGAGAAAATACAGCTATTTGAGAAAAAAGTAGATGACACTTATAAGCAAGGATTAAAAGACCAGACCGACCTGAAAGCTGAACTAAAAAAATTATACGATCTGAATAATAAAATTAGCGAAGAAGCTAATAACCTTACCAAGGCGCTGAAGGGTGATGTTAAAAAACAAGGAAACTGGGGAGAAGTGGTGTTGGAACGCATTTTGGAACGCTCGGGATTAAACGAAGGAGAACAGGGCTATGAAAAACAGTTTAGCGATACCACAGAAGACGGCAAACGAATTCAACCCGACATCGTGATTAACTTGCCTGACAATAAGCATATTATTGTGGATTCAAAAGTGTCGATGGTTGCCTACGAAAGAGCAGTAAATGCTGATGACGACGCAGAAAGAACAAAGTTTGTAAAAGAGCATTTATTAAGTATTAGAACCCACATAAAAGGCTTGAGCGAAAAACATTACCAAACAGCCAGTAAGCTAAATTCGCCTGATTTTGTTTTGTTATTTATTCCAATAGAGGCTTCGTTTAGTGTGGCCATTCAGGAAGATCAGGAGTTGTTTTCGTATGCCTGGGATCAGAAGGTGGTAATGGTTAGTCCTTCAACCTTGTTAGCTACTTTACGCACCATATCGTCTATTTGGCAGCAGGAAAACCAAACCCGAAATGCCATAGAAATTGCCAAGCAGGGAGGAGCGCTTTACGACAAGTTTGTTGGATTTATCAGTGATATGGAAAACATTGGTAAAAATCTTGAAACGACAAGGAAAACATACGATGCAGCACTGAACAAACTTCATACCGGTGCCGGTAACCTGGTTCGCCGGGTGGAAAACATTAAAAAACTGGGCGCTAAAGCCACAAAAGAATTGCCTCAGAAAATGTTGGATGAGTAAGAAAATTAAATGACACCATAAACAATCTTGTTGTTACGAATTAAATAAAAAAGGTGATTTCTAACAAAAGAAACCACCTTATGAATGTGTACTTATTTAACGAATAAGTTCTATTGTCATTAACGTATAAAGTGAGTTTTGGTTTTTAGTTGGGGAAATTTTCTGTTTTGTGGGTTTAAGGATTAAAGGTTACCGCCTGTCCTTTGTTGAAATGAAGGATTTTACCCTCGTTAAAAACCCGTAATCCATTTACAAAAGTAGTTACAACCTGGTTCGAAAACTCAGTGCGCTCAAATGGTGCCCAACCACATTTGTATAAAATATTTTCTGGTGCAACAATCCAGTTTTTGTTTGGATCAACCAAAACCAGGTCGGCAAAATAACCTTCACGAATGTACCCCCGCTTGTTCACACGGAAAAGGTCAGCAGGAGCATGGCACATCTTTTCAATCACTTTCTCGGTTGTAATAAAACCTTTCTTACTTAATTCGAGCATGGCTACCAGCGAGTGTTGTACCAATGGCCCTCCCGATGGAGCTTTAAAGTAGGTGTTTGTTTTTTCCTCCAAAGTATGCGGGGCATGGTCCGTGGCAATCACATCAATTTTATCTGATAGCAACGCCTCCCACAAAGCTTCTTTGTCTTTTACGCATTTAACCGATGGATTCCATTTTATGCGGGTGCCGTAATCAATGTAATCTCGCTCGTCGAACCACAGGTGATGCACACAAACCTCGGCTGTAATTTTTTTGTCAGCCACTTTGCCGGGCGCAAAAAGGCTCATTTCTTTTGCCGACGATAGGTGCAAAATGTGTAAGCGGGTATCGAATTTCGAGGCCAGCTCAACCGCTTTCGATGATGATTTGTAACAAGCCTCATCATTGCGGATATGGCAGTGCCGCGAAATAGGAACATTCTCACCATAACGCTGGCGGGCAATTTCAGTGTTGGCTTTTATAGTTGCTTCATCTTCGCAGTGTGTGGCAACCAGAGTTGGAGCATTTTTAAATATTTCAGACAGCGTTTTGTCGTCGTCAACCAACATATTTCCGGTTGAAGAGCCCATAAAAACTTTAATCCCACACACTTTTGTAGGATCGGTTTTTAGTACTTCCTGCAAATTATCGTTGGTGGCACCCATGTAAAACGAGTAGTTTACAGCCGAAACCTCAGCTGCCCTGTCGAATTTTTTCTGCAATTCTTCCTGTGTAACAGTTTGCGGATTGGTGTTGGGCATTTCCATATAAGTGGTAACACCACCGGCAGCAGCGGCTTTACTTTCTGTAGCAATTTCGCCTTTGTGGGTTAAACCCGGTTCACGAAAATGTACCTGGTCGTCAATTACACCGGGTATTAAAAGCAAGCCAGTGGCATCAATAACTTCGGTTTGATTATTAACTACATCTGCCGGAACAACGTGGGGAAAAATCTTTTCTATTATTTCGCCATCAATTAAAACACTTCCTTTAAATTTTAATCCCTCGTTTACTATTGTTGCGTCTTTTATTAGTGTTTTCATCTCCCCAGTTTTTGATTTAAAACAAAGTTACTAAAATACGTTGATACCCTTTAGTCAGCCGACGATGAAATTGTGTAATCCTTTGTCGAACGTCGAGTCTGGTTTATTGTTCAAATTCGAGGAGTATTGCTTCAATTTTATTCAGTACAGGTTTTTTCTTATTTGTCCATGCTTTTTTCCCCATGTAAAATCCAAAACCCAGCAAACACCAAAATGCAGCCTGGAAAAGAAGGATGCCGGTTTCAAGTTCCAGGTTTCCAAAATGATTAGTAACAGACAATGTGGCGCCGGCATTTACAAGCAACAGAGTTGGTATAAGCCATAGTTGTTTCTTGTTTAAAAACAGATAGCTCTTTCTGGCATTTCTTAGAAATTGTTTTGGGGAATCGAGAAAACTTGAACGGCTAATTTCGTTAAAACGCTTGTGGGAAAATATAGCCAAAATAGCGAATGCCAAAACAAAGCAAGTGCCTGAAATACGGTCAGCCAACGTAAGGTCGGTGTCAGGGTTTAAAATGAAAACAGATAGATATGCAACAGCCCCAACGGCATATAAAATATACCTTCGGAAGTATTTTCTTCTGGTTTCTGCTTCCTCAATTCGCAGGGTGTTCAGGAAGGAAGATTCTTCGGTATTCTTACCCAAAATTCCAGTTGTTATTTCTGCCGGTGATTTTAGCTCTTTGTATTTTTCTGATAACAATTCAAAGTTCATTTTTCTGTTCCTCCATCATTTGTTTCAATTTCTTTTTAATCCGGTGAAATTTTACCCTTATATTTCCTTCTGATATTCCAACAATTTCTGCAATTCGGGCGTGGTCGAGTCCTTCTAAAACTAAACTGATAATCGATTTTTCAGTAACAGGAAGCTGGTTAATTGCAACGAACATTGTTTTTAGTTCATTCTCAAGAATCGTTTTTCGGGCCAGGTTAACATCGTCTTCCGAAAGAATATCTTGTTTTATTTCCTGGCAGCGCCTGTCGTTGTTGTTCTGAAGCCGGCAATAATTAATTGCTGTATTTATCGATATTCTGTATATCCATGTATTTACATGACTTTCGTTTCGAAACGATGCGAGGTTTTTCCAAATGTTGGTAAAAATCTCCTGAAACAGATCGTCGCGGTTGTGGCTACTTCGTACATAAGAACAACAGATTCGGAAAACACGGTCTTTATTCTCCTCAAAAAGATGTTTAAACTGAATTTCCTTGGTACTCATTTTTTGTTTTTCTAATTGCTTAGACAAAGCTTCCTGAATTTGTTACACCTGGTTACGAAATTAAGGTATAAAAAAAGGCTGCACCAGGCAGCCTCTAAATTATGATGAATTGTTTTTTCTTAATTGTTTCGTTCGTATTTACGGGTGAAGCTTCGCAATTTCATCTTTAAAACACCCCAAAGTGCTTCGTTAAAAATACCTCCACTCATTTTCGATGTTCCTTCCTGCCGGTCGGTAAATACAATCGAAATCTCTTTGATGTTAAATCCAAATTTATGGGCAGTAAATTTCATTTCAATCTGAAAACCATAGCCAATCAGTTTTATATTATCAAGATCAATAGTTTCCAGCACTTCTCGCTTCCAGCATACAAAGCCGGCAGTGGTATCGCGAACATCCATTCCGGTAACAATACGCACATACATTGATGCAAAATACGACATCAACACTCGTCCAAGTGGCCAGTTTACCACATTAATTCCGGTAATATACCTCGACCCGATAGCAACGTCAGCACCTTCATCAATGGCGCCAAACAGTTTTAGTAAATCATCAGGATTATGCGAAAAATCGCAATCCATTTCGCAAACCGCTTCGTAATCTCTTTCAAGGGCCCATTTAAATCCTGCAATGTAAGCAGTGCCTAATCCAAGCTTTCCTTTTCTTTCCAATATATGTAGCTTTTCCGGAAACTCTTTCATCAGACGTTTTACAATTTCGGCCGTACCATCGGGCGAGTTATCTTCAACAATTAATAAATGAAAAGGCTTTTCCATAGAAAAAACCTTGCGGATCATTTTTTCCACATTTTCCTTTTCATTATAAGTAGGTATGATTACTAAATTTTTCGACACTTTCCTGAATTATTAGATTTATCAAACGAAAATAAGGTTTTTAGTGTGAAAAACGCTTTGTTTCGAGGGCAATTAATTCGCAAAATATTTATTAATACTACAAGGGGGTGGATTACTAATTGTTTGGCTTGAGGTTAAAAAAGTGTTAAAATGATGTCAAACAGGCCGCCGGGGTGTCATCTATCTGTATAATTGCTGAAATTTGTGCCAGTTGAAAAGGTTAATGCAACATTTTTCTATGGAAATTAAATGTAAAAAAGGTGGGGAGGAATGTTATGGTCTGAAGGAGATGACTTTACTTTTTGATATAAGTCAGCGATTAATTCAGAGCAAACAATTGAAGAATGATTTAAATACCATTGTAAAAATGGTGGCAGAATACCTTGGTGCCGAACGCTGCTTTTTAAACATTTTGAACCGCGAGAACGAACATATTTATATGGAGGCGGCTTATGGCGTTAATAATAGTCAGCAGGCACGGGCCAAATATAAACTCGGAGAAGGAATTACCGGCAAAGTGGTTCAAATGGCACGTCCGGTGGTGGTTGAAAAAATATCAAAATCGTCATTGTTTCTCAACCGGACAAACCAGGAATTGTATAAAGATGGCAAAGAGCTCACTTTTGTTTGTGTGCCTGTAATAGATGAGGGTAAAGTTACCGGCACATTGAGTTTTGCGCGCGTATACAATCCATATATAAGTTTTGATGAAGATACCCGACTGCTTTCGATTATTGGTTCGATGGTGGTTCGGGCAGCCTTACATCGCCAGGAAAGGCTGGAGGAACTGGAGACGCTGAAACAAAAAAATCTGGAGCTGGAAAGCCGAATATCGGGGCAAAAACACATGAACATGATCGGTAACTCGGGGAAAATGCGCGATGTGTTTTCGTTGGTGCAAATGGTTGGAAAAACCAATTCAACCGTACTGATTAGGGGAGAGAGTGGGGTAGGTAAGGAGTTGGTAGCCGATGCCATTCATGAAGCCAGTGCAAGAAAAGGAAAAACTTTTATAAAAGTAAATTGCTCGGCGCTTCCCGAATCGCTGATTGAAAGTGAGTTGTTTGGGCACGAGAAAGGAGCTTTTACCGGCGCCGATTCACAACGAAAAGGTCGTTTTGAACTGGCCAACGGAGGCACTATTTTTCTTGATGAGATTGGCGATATTCCGTTGTCGACACAGGTGAAATTGTTGCGGATGATTCAACAACGCGAGTTTGAGCGGGTAGGAGGTACACAAACCATAAAATCGGACGTACGGATTATCTGTGCTACCAACCGAAAGTTGGAAGAGATGATAGAAAACGAAGAGTTTCGCGAGGATTTGTATTACCGGATTAATGTTTTCCCAATTTACATTCCATCGTTGCGCGAGCGCCGAGATGATATTCCGCAATTGGTAGATCATTTTATTGGCAAATTCAATAAAGAAAACCAAACAAAAATTAAACGAATTACTACATCGGCACTCGATATGTTGATGGTTTACAAGTGGCCGGGAAACATTCGAGAGTTGGAAAACTGCATCGAGCGGGCGTGTATTTTAAGTACCGACAATGTGATTCACAGTTACAATTTACCACCGTCGTTACAAACGGCCGGTTCGTCAAATACCAGCTCAAAAGGCGGAATGATGTACACCGTTGAACAGGTGGAAAAACAGTTGATTCGCGATGCATTAACATCAACAAAAGGGAATATTACCAAAGCTGCCGAAGAGCTGAAAATAACCGAACGAATGCTGGGCACACGACTGAAAAAGTACGAAATTGATGCATGGCGGTACAAAGTTTAATGTAAGAATTTCTAAATTCGTATATGTTTAACTATTATCGCAATTAAGTATTCTGGCATTAATGCATTCAGATATGAATAAAAAACTCATTCAGGTTGATCTGCAAAATCCTCTTCATTGCGCGCAGGTGGTACATCTGCTAAACGACTATATGGAAGATGAAATGGGGATCAGCGAACCGATGCCCGACGGACTTGGCCCTAAAATTATTGAGGGACTAAAACGGCATACGGCATACATGGGATTTTTTGTTTGTATCGGAGATAACTTTGCGGGGCTTGCCAATTGCAACCTCAATTTTTCTACCTGGAGAGCCAGTCCGCTTATTAATATTCACGACCTGATCGTTTCTCCCGATTTCCGTCAGCAGGGAGTTGGCCTGTTTCTGTTAAAAGGTATCGAGAATTATGCTATCGAAAATGGTTACTGCCGGATAAATCTCGAAGTTCGTCACGATAATTTTAAAGCACAGAACCTGTATCGCAAAGCCGGATTTAAGGAATGCGAACCCAATAATTTCTTCTGGGAAAACAAGTTGAAGTAGTAGAGCTCTGACACCATATTTTGATTATAAACACAAATTATTGTTAAATGCAAAGAGGGCCATTTTTTCAACAAAACGCATCTCTTTGCACTTATAGGTGGGTATTTTCTTAAGAAAACACAGCCCTTTGCAATTAAAGGGGGGCATAATTGCAAAAAAGTGTATCCCTTTGCACTTATAATCACCTGTTTTTTCAGAAAAACGCTGCCCTTTGCATACAAATAGATGTGTTTGGGACAAAAAATGCTGCCCTTTAACTGCAACGATAGTGATTTGGTAACACCGGCTGACATAAATAAAAAAAGGGCCATCCGTTTCCGAACGACCCCTTTCAGTTATGAATCTACTTGTTCTATATAATTTATTTCCATCCGCCGCCTAATGCGCGATACAAGGAAACCACTGCATTCAATTGCTGAACCTGGTCGTTAACATCGCTCAATTGTGCATTCAACAAACTTTGCTGTGCATTTAAAACTTCGGTGTAAGTTGCCGAGCCGTAAACCAGTAATTCTTTAGTATAATCTACCGATTTTTCCAGCGCATCCAATTGTTTGTTACGCAGCTCTATCTTTTGCAACGAGGCATCGTACATGCTAAGTGCATCGTTTACTTCTGCTCCTGCATTCAGTAATGTGTTTTTAAAGTTTAGCAGCGCTTCTTCCTGTTGAGCTTTTGCAACTTCTAAACGAGTTTTGTTGGCCCGTTTGTTAAAAATTGGCTGAACCAAACCACCCACAACATTGGCTGCAAACGATGCCGGATCAAACAGATCCCCAAACTCCAACGACTCTAATCCGGCACTTGCAGTAAGTGTAACCGATGGGTAAAAGTAGGCTTTGGCACTGTTGGTTATGTGGTAGGCACTAATAACGCTGTATTCGGCCTGCATTACATCCGGGCGATTATCCAAAAGTTCGGCCGGAACACCCACTTCCAACAATTCATGTGCTTGCTGATTTTCCAGTTTTCCGCGCTCCACTTTGCCCGGAGTTCTGCCCAAAAGAATACAAAGTGTATTTTCGTTTTCTCTTATTTGCTGTTCAATATCCGGGATGGTAACTTCTGCCGCGTATCGTGCCGCTTCACTTTGCACCACTGCAGCACCGGTTACGCTGCCACTTTCTTTTAATGCTTTCATGGTTTCAACCAGTTCGGCACTGTTTTGTACTGTGGCTTTTGTAATCTCAAGGTTGGCATCCAATGCCAGCAAACTGTAATAAACCGAAGCAATGTTGGCAACAAGGCGTGTTTGCACTGCTTTGTGTGCCGCATCGGTAGCCAGGTAATTGGCGTAAGCCGATTTTTTTGCGTTGCTCAGTTTTCCCCAAAAGTCGATTTCCCAGCTACTTTGCAATGTTATTTGCGAAGCATTATAATGATCGGGACCATTCGGACTGGTGGATTCTGAGTTTTTAACGTAAGTATGTCCGGCCTGCCCTGATAACGACGGTGCCAGTGCAGCTTTGCTCTGCAAGAAATTCGACTCGGCAGCAACAACACGCTGAACGGCGGCCTGTAAGTCAAAGTTGTTTCTTAATCCTTCGGCAATTAAACTGTCCAGAATTGGATCGTTAAAAAGGTTTTGCCAGCTTTCGTTTGCCAGGTTGCTTTCCGCAGTTTCTGCGCCTCCGTATAATCCGTCGGTAAAATCCTGGCTACGCTGGTATTGATTGGTTGTACTACACGAGATAACCAATACCGAAACAACGGCAATAAGCAGTATATTTTTTATTGAATTTGTCTTCATATCTAATCTTTTCTATCGGATTAACCCAAACTATTCATTTCTGAAATCTCTTGTTCTTCCTTCGGTTTCTTCACTTTTTCTTCTAAAATCTGGAAAACCACGAACATGGCCGGAATAACCAAAATTCCAATTAAAGTACCGATAAGCATTCCACCAACAGCACCGGCACCAATAGAGCGGTTTCCGTTGGCACCAACTCCTGTTCCGATAACCAGCGGAATCAATCCAACAATGAATGCAAATGATGTCATCAAAATAGGGCGAAGTCGCGCAGTGGCACCTTCAACGGCAGCCTCGATAATCGACATGCCGGAATCTCGTCGCTGTCGGGCAAACTCAACAATAAGAATGGCATTCTTTGCCAAAAGCCCGATAAGCATTACCAGCGAAATTTGCAGGTAAATGTTGTTTTCAACACCCAAAATGCGGGCAAAAACAAATGATCCGGCAATACCAATTGGCAACGAAACAATAATTGATAATGGCAGGATGTAACTTTCATACTGGGCAGCCAGCAGGAAGTACACAAAAATCAAACTCAAAATAAAGATGATAATGGTTTGATTACCTGCATTGATTTCTTCGCGGGTAAGACCCGAGAATTCATAATCATATCCGGTTGGCAACATTTCGGCAGCTACCTCGCGCACGGCGTCAATTGCATCTCCCGAGCTATAACCCGGATTTGGGTTTCCGTTTACCGAAATAGCGGTGTACATATTAAAACGGTTAATGGTTTCAGGACCATAAACACGTGTTAATGTAATAAATTCTGAAATTGGCGCCATTTCTCCGTTACCGGTGCGTATTTTAATGCTGTTTAAATCTTCTGGATTTCCGCGGTACTGCGCTTCCGATTGTACCATAACCCGGTATTGTTTTCCAAAGCGGTTAAAATCTGAAGCATAATATCCACCAATGTAACCTTGCATGGCTGATAGCACTGAGCTTACCTGTAAGCCCGAACGCATACAGCGGGCAGCGTCAACATCAATGCGGTATTGCGGAAAGTTGGTGTTAAAGGCTGTACGTGCATATTGTATTTCCGGCCGTTGATTTAAAGCACCCAGAAAATTGTTGGTAACAGTTTCAAATTCTTTAATATCGCCACCGGTTTTGTCTTCCATTTGTAATTCGAAACCTCCGGTAACACTAAATCCCGGAACCATTGGTGGCGAGAAAATGATAATACGAGCACCTTTTATTTGCGAAGTAAGCATGTACAGTTTTTGTACAATACTATTCAAATCCTGTCCTTCTCCTTTTCGCTCGTCAAATGGTTTTAGTCCTGCAATTACCATTGCATACGGACTTCCTTGTCCACCCATAAACGAGAAACCTGTAATAGCTGTTCTTCCGTTAATCTCGGGCACGGTTGCCAGTATGGCATCAACTTGTTTTGTTACTTCGGCAGTTCTTTCTGATGACGAAGCCGGTGGCATGGCAATATCAACAAACATACGTCCTGTATCTTCTGCAGGAACAAAACCTGTTGAGGTTGTTTTCATGAGGTAGCCCAGCAGTCCAACAAAAATTACGATCATTCCGGCAGCCAGCCATTTTTTATTGATAAAGAAGTGCGTGACCTTCTTATATTTTCCGGTCATGGTTTCAAAGGCAGTATTGAAAGCCGTATAAAAACGTTTCATAATGCCTTTTTGAGCTTTCACCTCTTCGCTGTGTGGCTTAAGGAATAAGGCACAAAGTGCCGGACTTAAAGTAAGTGCGTTAACTGCAGAAAGAATAATTGCCACCGTTAGTGTTATACCAAACTGACGGTAGAAAACACCGGTGGTTCCTGTAATAAAAGTAACCGGAATAAACACCGCTGCCATAACAAGCGTAATGGAAATAATGGCTGTTGAAATTTCGCTCATAGCCGAAACTGCGGCCGATTTTGCATTTTTGGCACCGCCGTCGAGCTTGGCATGCACCGCTTCAACCACCACAATAGCATCGTCAACCACAATACCAATGGCCAGTACCAATGCAAACAAAGTAAGCAGGTTAATGGTGAATCCGAACAAATTCAGGAAAAAGAAAGTACCGATAATGGATACCGGAACAGCAATTGCCGGAATAAGTGTAGCCCTGAAATTTTGCAGGAATACAAATACAACGATAAATACCAGGATAAACGCTTCGAGCAGTGTGTGTAACACTTTTTCGATCGAAGCATCGAGGAATTCGTTGGTGTTCATCAGTTCGATATAATCAACTCCCGGAGGAAATGATTTTGATGCTTCTTCCAGCGTTTCTTCAATTTCAAGAATTACTTCACGGGCATTCGATCCGGCCGATTGAAAAATTGCCATACTAATACCCGGTTCACCCTGGGTTTGTGTCATGGCTGTGTAATCCATCGATCCCAATTCAACGCGGGATACATCTCCAAGTCTCAGGATATTTCCTTCTTCGTCTGATTTTATTACAATGTTTTCAAACTCTTCTGGCTGTGTAAGTTTACCACGATAACGAATTACGTATTCAAAACTTTGGTCGTTTTCGCTTCCAAAACGTCCCGGTGCGGCTTCAAGGTTTTGTGCATTAAGCGCTGCAACTACATCTGATGGCATTAAGTTGTAGTTCGACATAATATCCGGCTTCAGCCAAATACGCATCGAATAGTCTTTTCGTCCGAATACCATCGCCTCGCCAACACCATTAATACGTTGCACCTGTGGCAGCAAGTTAATTTTCGAATAGTTTTGCAGGAAAGTTTCATCGTATCTACCGTCTTTACTGTACAGCGAAAATACCATTAGCATGTTGTTCTGGCGCTTGGCAGTAAGAACTCCTGAACGTGTAACTTCGGCCGGCAAAAGAGCGTTGGCACGTGCTACCCTGTTCTGAACGTTTACTGCTGCCATATCCGGATCGGTTCCTTGTTTAAAGTACACCTGTATGGTTGCTGACCCGTTGTTACTTGCTGTAGAGCTCATGTAAATCATGTCCTCCACACCGTTAATCTGCTCTTCAAGCGGAATAACAACACTGTTTAAAACCGTTTGTGCATCGGCACCGGTATAGTTGGCCGATACCCGAATGGTTGGCGGAGCAATATCAGGATATTGCTCGATGGGTAATGTGGTAATTCCCAAAACTCCGAGAATCACCAATATGATTGAAATAACCGTTGATAAAACCGGTCTTTCTATAAATTTTCTAAACATATTACTTGGCTCTTATATAATTAATTGTGTGAAGGTTGATTGTTTTCAGCAACCGCTTGTTGTCCGGCTAATTTGGGTTTAATTTCAATACCGTCACGAAGGGTGTTTATTCCTTCAACAACAATTTTGTCACCCGCTTTTATTCCTGAAGTAACAACAAAAACGTCTTTCAAATCTCCTGCAATTACCTGAATCTCGGTATTCACAACTTTGTTATCGCTGTTGGCTACGTACACAAAATGTTTCCCCTGAATTTCGTAACTGGCAGGTTGCGGAACCAGCAAAACATCTTTGTGGTATTCGGGTAAACGAATATTCCCGCTTCCGCCCGATCGCAAATTACCTTCGGCATTCGGGAATGACGCACGCATATTAATAGCACCTGTTTGCGGATCAACAATTCCGCTGGCAATTTCAATTTTACCTTTTTGCGGATAAATTGATTGATCGGGAAGAATCAGGTCAACCTCAGGCAGGTTCGCCAGTTTTTCGGAGGTGGTATTTCCTTCCAGGCTTTTAGTGAGCTGCAAAAATGCTTTTTCGTTGATCGAGAAATAAGCGCGCATGGTTGAAGTATTCGAAACGGTTGTAAGCGGCTGCGCAACCGAGCTGCTTACCAAACTTCCTACCCGGTATGGGAAGGTCCCGATAAATCCGTTTGTTGGGCTGCTGATCATTGTATACTCTAAATTGGCTTTTGCATTTGCTAAATTGGCGTTGGCTTGTGCCAGTTGCGCCTCAGCACTTTGCAATGACGTATTAACTGATTCCAGCTGAAACTCGCTGACAATGTCTTTTTCTACCAACGGTTTTGTTTTTTCCAATTCAATTTTTGCCGTGGCCACTTGCGATTCTGCAACTTTAACCTGAGCTTCGGCCGAACGCACCTGGGCACGAATATCGTTGGCATTTATTTGAAAAAGAAGCTGGCCTTTTTTTACATAGTCGCCTTCGTCAACAAAAATTTTCTCGATATAACCTGCAACTCTTGGGCGAATTTCAACCGTTTGCTCGCCTTCCAGAGTGGCTGGAAAATCTTTGTAGAGTGTAATGATTTGCGGCGTAATTTCCTGTACCATGTACTCGCCAACCTGTCCGCCCATCATCGGGTTGCTCCCTTGCTGATTTGAGCAGGCTGAGAAAATAAATAGAATGGCAAGAATGGCCATACTTGTGAATTGCTTAATTGTTTTCATGTGTGTAATTATTGTTCTGTTATTATTTAATTGCTTATTGACAGCACGACAGGCATTCTTTAAAGCCCGTGTTTTGCTGGATTTTAGAAATCACATTTTCAAAATGAGTAAGTTCTTCCTGAGAAATACCATCCAAAAGCTCTGACGAAACTTCAACCGATTTGGTTTTCATTAACTCAAACATATCAAGGCCTTGTTTTGTAAGCTTAAGATTTTTCTTTCGTTTGTCAACCTCGTCTTGTGTCCGCTCAACATAACCCAAATCAATAAGAGTGTTGATTTGCCGTGCAACAATCGATTTATCGCGTAAAAAATGATTGGCTAAATCTTGTTGTGTCGATGCTGAGTTTTCTTTTATATAGTGGAGCACAACAAACTGGTCCAGGGTAAGATCTAAATTGTTTTCCTTAAACTTTGCCATTAACTTGAAGCGTACCAATTTCATGGTTTGCCCAAGCAAATACGTCAATGGTTCTTGTGTTCTCATAACTTTTCCTGTTTCTGCGTGCAAAGCTATGATAAAATAGTTGCAAAAGTCAACTAATTTACTGTAAATATTTATTAAATTTTTTAAAATGATTTGTAATGGGTTGAAAAATAGCAGCTTGAATGGCTTTGCTATTGTTAGCTAAATTTGAACAGGTAGCTTTTCTAAGTTCATAACAAACGAAAAAGACAGTAGTTGAGTTTTCCTACTTAAATGTAGGTTATCTCAATGTTAACATCTGTAATGCCCTTTAAACATGGGCTTCTTAAAATTTTCCACCTTAATGTTCAGCAAACAGTATCGTCCTACAAATATGTAGGATTGTTTTGGTGGTTTACATTCAAAAAATAAAAGTTTGAAAAATTTTTATCGACAGTATATCAGTTAGTTATTTATGATTTGACGGAGCAAAACATGTTGTCGAGCATGTTTTTTGGCACAACTATGGCACTTAAGAAACCAAACGATTTAAACTAAAAAATACAAGAATCATGAGAAAGATTGCAATTTATGGAAAGGGTGGAATTGGTAAATCAACCACAACCCAAAATACTGTAGCAGGATTAGTTGAAGCAGGTAAAAATGTAAAAGTAGTGGGTTGCGACCCTAAAGCCGACTCAACCCGATTATTACTGGGTGGTTTGGCACAGAAAACAGTTTTGGATACACTTCGCGAAGAAGGTGAAGATGTAGAGTTGGAAGACATTGTAAAAGTAGGATACGGCGGTGTTCGTTGTGTTGAGTCGGGTGGTCCTGAGCCAGGTGTAGGATGTGCCGGTCGTGGTATTATTACTTCTATTAACTTGTTGGAGCAATTAGGTGCATGGGACGAAAGCTTCAATATCGATTATACATTCTACGATGTACTTGGTGATGTTGTTTGTGGTGGTTTTGCAATGCCTATCCGCGAAGGTAAAGCCCAGGAAATTTACATTGTTGTATCGGGTGAGATGATGGCGATGTATGCTGCCAACAACATCTGCAAGGGTATTAAAAAATACGCACAAGCCGGTGGTGTTCGTTTGGGCGGTTTAATCTGTAACTCGCGTAAGGTAGATAACGAAGCGCAAATGATTGAAGAGTTAGCCAAACGTTTGGGTACTCAAATGATTCACTTTGTGCCTCGCGATAACATGGTTCAACGTGCAGAGATTAACCGTAAAACAGTTATCGAGTACGATCCGGAACATCCACAAGCCGACGAGTACCGCGCATTGGCAAAAGCAATCGACGAAAACGAGTTGTTCGTTATTCCTGAACCACTTGAGATTGATGAATTAGAAAAATTGTTGATCGAGTTTGGTATTGCCAGCTAATCAGAGTATAAACCCATTAAAGATTTAGTAGTTATGTTAATGATAAGAGCAATTGTACGCCCCGAGAAATCAAGTAAAGTATTAAAAGCCCTGTTTGAAGCAGGATACATCGCAGTAACAAAAATTCCTGTGGTGGGGCGTGGTAAACAACGGGGTATTAAAATCGGGGATGTTACTTATGACGAACTTCCGAAGGAGATGTTGATTATGGTGATTAAAGATGAAGATAAAGATTTCGCAATTAACACCATTATGGAAGCAGCTCGTACCGAACCGAAAGGTGCATTTGGAGATGGAAAAATATTTGTTACTGCAGTAGATGAGGCATACACTATAAGCCGCGGAACAAAAGAATTATAATCCTAAAATCAGACAATTATGAAGATGGTATTAGCGATTATCCGAATTGATAAAATGAATGCAACCAAAAGGGCTCTTACTGCAGCCGGCATTACATCGATGACGGCCACCGGAAAAGTTTTCGGACGTGGTAAAGGTGCCTGGGATGCACAGGTAATGGAAGGTGCCAAGCAAGATATGCCTGAAGCACTTACCCATCTGGGAAAAGAACCAAGGCTGAGACCTCAGCGTGTACTTAATATTGCGGTATCCGACCACAATGTTCAGTTAACAGTAGATACAATTATCGAAGTTAATCAGACACCCGCACCCGGCGACGGAAAAATCTTTGTGCTTCCGTTAGATGATACATACCGGGTTCGTACAGGTGAAACAGGGACGACAATCCTTTAATTAAAAAGACAAAATTATGCCGAACAAGAAAGATTATACAAATGGATTGCCGGATCCTTCACAACTGAAGGAAGAGATGCTGGCAAAATATCCACGAAAAGTGGCGAAGAAAAGGGCCAAGGCAATGGTGATCAACGATCCTGCCGAGAGTCAGGAGATAGGCGCAAACATCAGAACTGTACCGGGGATTATTACCCAGCGTGGTTGTACATATGCCGGATGTAAAGGTGTGGTTTTAGGACCAACACGCGACATCATTAACCTGGTGCACGGACCAATTGGTTGTAGCTTTTATGCCTGGTTAACAAGGCGTAACCAAACCAAACCAACCGAAGGAGAACCCAACTTCATGACTTATGCATTTTCTACCGATATGCAGGATGAAAACATCGTTTTTGGTGGTGAAGCAAAATTGAAAGATGCCATACGCGAAGCTTTCGATATTTTTAAACCAAAATCAATCGGTATTTTCTCTACCTGTCCGGTAGGTTTAATTGGCGACGACGTTCATGCTGTTGCCCGCGAAATGAAAGAAGAACTGGGAATAAACATTTTTGGTTTTAGTTGCGAAGGTTATCGTGGAGTATCTCAATCGGCCGGTCACCACATTGCTAACAACGGAATTTTTAAACACGTTGTAGGTAACGACGATCGCCCACGTACAGGTAAGTTCCAGGTGAACTTATTGGGTGAATATAATATTGGTGGCGATGCTTTTGAAATCGAACGTATTTTCGAAGAAGTTGGTGTAACACTTATTTCTACCTACAGTGGTAACTCAACTGTTGAAAGTTTTGCCTACTCGCACACTGCCGACCTAAACATGGTAATGTGTCACCGGTCCATCAACTACATTGCCGAGATGATGGAAGAAAAATACGGTATTCCATGGTTTAAAGTAAACTTTATTGGAGCCGAATCTACAGCAAAATCATTGCGAAAAATGGCCGATTACTTTGGCGATAAGGAATTGTCGGCAAAAGTGGAAGAAGTTATTGCCCGCGAAATGCTGAAAGTAAAAGCAGTTGCCGACGCCGTTAAACCAAAGGTTGAAGGGAAATTGGCGATGATGTTTGTGGGTGGATCGCGCGCTCACCATTACCAGGATTTATTTACCGAACTGGGTGTTCGGGTTGTTTCTGCCGGTTACGAGTTTGCTCACCGCGACGACTATGAAGGACGTGAAGTGATTCCGGACATTAAAATCGATGCTGATACACGTAACATCGAAGACCTGGTAGTTGAAAAAGACGAAGAAAAATATCGCAATGACCTGGCAGAGAAAAAGGCCAAACTTCAGGCCGAAGGTTACGAGTTTGAAGACTACAAAGGAATGATGCCTGATATGCAGAAAAACTCGCTGGTAATTGATGATGTAAACCATTGGGAAACCGAGAAGCTGATTGAATTCTACAAGCCAGATGTATTCTGTGCGGGTATTAAAGAAAAATACGTGGTACAAAAATATGGTGTGCCATTAAAACAGCTTCACTCTTACGACTATGGTGGTCCGTATGCCGCTTTCGAAGGTGCTATAAATTTCTACAAAGAAATGGAGCGTATGCTGGGTACTGATATCTGGAAACTGGTTGATACACCCTGGAAACACGAGCCGGAAATTGTGGGAAGTGTAACTGTTGACGCATAAAAATAGGAGGAAAGAATCATGTTATTACGACATACAACAAGCGAAGTAAAAGAAAGAAAAGCATTAACCGTTAACCCGGCAAAAACCTGCCAGCCGGTTGGTGCCATGTACGCCGCTCTCGGGGTACACGGTTGTTTACCACACAGTCACGGTTCGCAGGGCTGTTGTTCATACCACAGAAGTGCATTAACAAGACACTATAAAGAGCCGGTTATGGCTGCAACAAGTTCATTTACCGAAGGATCATCAGTATTTGGTGGACAAGCGAACCTCTTGCAGGCCATCGATAATATTTTTACCATTTACGATCCTGATATCATTGCCGTTCATTCAACTTGTTTGTCTGAAACCATTGGCGACGACCTTGGGCAAATTGTGAAAAAAGCATTGGACGACGGGAAAATTCCTGAAGGAAAGTTTGTTGTTCAGGCTTCAACACCAAGTTACGTTGGATCGCACGTTACCGGTTATGCCAACATGCTGGAGGCATTTGTGAAGTATTTTTCATACAACACCAACGAAAAAATACGCCAGGTAAACATGCTGTCGGGGTGGGTTGAACCATCTGATATGCGCGAGCTGAAACGTATTGCCGGTTTAATGAAAATTAAAACAGTGCTGTTGCCAGATACCTCAGATGTGTTAGATACTCCAATGGACGGAACCTATAAAATGTACCCCAAAGGCGGAACAACACGCGAAGAGATTGTAAGCATGGGTAACAGTATGAAAACCGTGGCGATGGGCGAGTGGGCTACACAAAAAGCCGCCATTATGCTTGATAATAAATGCAAGGTGCCTTTTTCAATGACCGACGTGCCAATTGGTTTAAGAGCAACCGACCGTTTTATCCAGGCCCTTTCAACTGCCGGAAAAGTTTCTATTCCGGAGTGTATCTCGGAAGAGCGCGGTAAACTGGTAGATGTAATTACCGATATGCACCAATACCTGTATGGTAAGCGTGTTGCACTTTGGGGAGACCCGGATACAATTCTGCCGTTAATTGAATTCCTGGTTGATATGGATATGAAACCTGTTTACGTGGTTTCCGGAACACCGGGTAAAAAATTCTCGAAACTGGCAATGGATATTCTGGAAGAAAAAGTACCGGAAGCAAAAGTTCGCAACGGCGCATCTGCTGATATGTTCCTTATGCATCAGTGGATAAAAGAAGAGCCTGTTGATTTACTAATTGGTAACACCTACGGCAAATACATTGCCCGCGACGAAGGTATTCCATTTGTTCGTTCAGGATTCCCAATTATTGATCGTATCGGTCATAGTTATTTCCCAACTGTTGGTTACATGGGAGGTATTCGTCTTCTTGAAAGCATTCTTGGAGCCATTATGGATAAAATTGATGCTACTGCTCCTGAAGAATCATTCGAACTAGTAATGTAGTTGCAATATAATTCAAATATGATTTCGAGGTGAGTACAGTAGAGTCGCTCTCTGCTGTACTTCACCCGAAATTACCAGCACTACAAAATAAGTATCAGAGATAATAAGTCACATTTATAATTAGGATAAGACCTGCTTGCAGGCAACTTCGTCCATCTTTTAACTTTTGAATTATGAGCAACTTTCTAAAAGATCGCGAAAGCCAAATCCTGACAAAAGGAAACGATGCTGCAGAAATTTCCTGCGGGAAAAAAAGTCTGGCCGGATCCGTTTCGCAACGCGCCTGCGTTTTCTGCGGATCGCGTGTTGTGCTTTATCCAATTGCCGATGCGCTGCATGTTATTCACGGACCGGTAGGGTGCGCGTCGTATACCTGGGATATTCGTGGTTCACTTTCATCCGGGCCACAACTACACCGCCTGAGCTTTACCACCGACCTTAAAGAAAAAGACGTGGTTTTTGGCGGCGAAAAGAAATTATACCATGCCCTTATTGATTTAATCGACAAACATCAGCCAAAAGCTGCCTTTGTTTTCTCAACTTGTATAATCGGAGTTATTGGCGACGATGTGGAAGCCGTTTGCCGCCAGGTTACCAAAGAAAAGGGCATCGACGTTATTCCGGTAATGTCGGAAGGATTTAACGGTACCAAAAAAGACGGCTATAAAATTGCTTGCGGAGCACTGTCGAAACTGGTTGGAACCAACAACGATTACACACCCTCAAAATATTCAATCAATATTCTTGGCGACTTTAACCTGGCCGGCGAGTTGTGGATACTGGCTGAATACTATAAAAAATTAGGCGTAGATATTATTTCGTGTATGACCGGCGACGGTCGTGTTGAAGAAATTCGCCGGGCGCATCACGCATCGTTAAATGTGGTGCAATGTTCGGGCTCCATCATGCACCTGGCTAAAGAGATGAAGGAAAAATACGACATCCCTTTTATGAAGGTCTCTTATTTCGGAATCGAAGATATGTCGGAGGCACTGTACGAGGTCGCCAAATTTTTCGACGATGAAGAAATGATGGTTAAAGCCCGCGAACTGGTTACCAACGAAATTTCGAAATTATTACCGGCACTGCAACCTTACCGCCAAAAACTGGAAGGAAAAAAAGCTGCCATTTATGTGGGAGGGGCTTTTAAAGCCATTTCGTTGGTAAAAGCCTTACGCCTGTTGGGCATGCAAACAGTGGTGGTTGGCTCGCAAACCGGAAATGCTGAAGACTATAAACTACTAAAAGACTTGTGTGATGAGGGAACCATCATTGTTGATGATTCCAATCCAAACGAACTTTCTGAATTTGTGAAGCTAACCGGAGCCAACCTGTTTATCGGCGGCGTGAAGGAACGCCCGATTGCCCATAAACTTGGTCTTGGTTTTTGCGATCACAACCACGAACGGAAAGAAGCACTGGCCGGCTATGTCGGTATGATGAATTTTGCGAAAGAAGTTTACGCCTCGGTTACAAGCCCGGTGTGGAAGTTCGTAAAGTGATACGACACAAAAACGGTTAGTTACAGGCCGTGATTGTGTTTTTAGAAAGGGGGGGACCCTTTAAAAAATCGGAAAAAATATTGAATTCCGGTGAGCGTTCCCGAATGCTTTGCCTCGGGATAAGGGAACAAGACTATAAAAAAGTCCTTAACGGAATCGGATTCCTCAACAGCTTTGCTGTGAGGAGTTCCAATAAAAACAAATCGGATGTTTGAACTCAATTCAGTACCAAAAGCAAAAGAAAATTACAAGGCAACACAAAATGCCTGTAAACTTTGTTCGCCGCTGGGAGCCAGTGTAGCCTACAAAGGTTTTAAAGGCTGTGTTCCGCTAATTCACGGCTCTCAGGGTTGCGCCACTTATATTCGTCGCTACCTTATTTCGCACTACAAAGAGCCCATCGACATTGCCTCGTCGAACTTTACCGAAGATGCTACCATTTTTGGTGGCGACGAAAATTTCAAACTGGCAGTCCTTAATATTATCAATCAATATAAACCGGAGATAATCGGAATCGCCTCAACCTGTTTAAGCGAAACCATTGGCGACGATGTTAGCCTTTTTCTGCACCATTTTCTGGAGAAGCACCCTGAAATCGATACCGATTTTGTGATGGCTTCAACACCAAGTTACCAGGGAACGCACATTGATGGTTTCCACGAAGCAGTTGCCAGCGTGGTAAAGCATTACGCCAAAAACGATCTTTCACAAGCTCATGTAAATCTTTTTCCCGGTTTTGTTTCAACCGAAGATTTACGTTTGCTGAAAGAAATTATGGTCGACTTTTCTCTGGAACACATTATGATGCCCGATTATTCCGAAAGTTTAGATAACCCGGTTTGGGATACTTATTACCGTATTCCCGAAGGAGGAACAGCCAAAGAGGATGTGGTAAAAAGTGGTTCGGCCAAAGCCAGTATCGAATTCGGTACTATTCTCAACAGAGGGAAATTATCGGGCCGGGTAAAAAGCAAAAAATTGTCGCGCACCGGGGCACAGTTCCTGAAAAACGAAATGGACGTGCTGTTAGTAAATATGCCAATGCCAATTGGTATTACGCAAACCGATGCCTTTTTCGAGGAGCTTAAAAATCTTTCAGGCAACGATATTCCTGAAAAATACACCAAACAGCGCGGTCGTCTGGTAGATGCTTATGTTGATGCACACAAATACGTGTTTGGCAAACGGGCAGTGGTTTATGGCGAAGAAGATTTTGTAGTTGCCATGGCCGCCTTTCTCGATGAAATAGGAATTGAACTGGCGTTGGTTGCAACAGGCGGCGAAAGCGGCATGCTAGAACAGGAAATAAAAAAATATTGCCCGGAGAATAAAGATAAAGTTGTGGTTCGCGAAGGATACGATTTTGAAAGAATCCGCGAATGGAGCCTCGAAAATAAACCGGATATTCTGATCGGGCACAGCAAAGGCTACTACATTGCCCGCGAACTGAATATCCCGATTGTTCGGGTAGGTTTCCCGGTTCACGACCGCGTGGGAGGGCAACGTATCAAACACCTGGGTTATTCGGGGACACAGGAACTATTCGATAAAGTAGTGAATGCACTAATCGAACACAAACAAAGGATTTCGCCGGTAGGCTATAAATATATGTAGTAACAGAAATGAGTAATTGGTATGAAGCAGCGGGCATTGCTTGCAGCTTGAGGCTAAAAACTCGAAACTAAAAAGGAAAGTTATGATTGACATTAAAACACATCCCTGTTTCAATAAAGATGCAAAAGGCAAATATGCCCGCGTGCATCTCCCGGTGGCACCGCAATGTAATATTCATTGTAATTATTGCAAACGCGATTACGATTGCGTAAACGAGAGCCGCCCTGGTGTTACCAGCGAAGTACTATCACCAGAGCAGGCTCTGGCCTATACCATCAGGTTAAAAGAAAAAATGCCGCATTTGTCGGTTGTGGGAATTGCAGGTCCCGGCGATCCGTTTGCCAATCCAATTCAAACGATGACAACACTTCGGTTGATTCGCAAAGAATTTCCTGAAATGATTCTTTGTCTTTCGTCAAATGGGCTGAATGTATTGCCGTATATTGATGAATTGAAAGATCTGGATGTTAGCCACGTTACCATAACGCTGAATGGAACGGAGACAAAAACACTTTCACAATTATATAAATGGGTGCGTTTCGAAAAGCGCGGATATTTTGGTGAACAGGCCGCTGAAATTCTGCTGCGCAACCAGATGGAAGCAATCCGGGCTTTAAAACGTGCAGGCATTACAGTAAAAATCAATTCGATTGTTGTGCCGGGAATTAATGATAACGTGATTGTTGATGTTGCTAAAAAAATGAAAGAGATGGAAGTGGATATTATGAATACCATTCCGCTCTACCCGGTTGAAGGAACGCCTTTCGAGGGTTTTGAAGAGCCTTCGCCAAAACGCATGAAAGAATTGCAAAATGAAATAAAAGAATATTTACCACCCATGACGCACTGTGCCCGCTGCCGTGCCGATGCTGTTGGATTGCTGGGAAAAGACGATCCGGAAGCTAAACGTATTCTCTCGGAAGTGTCGAACCTGTCGGTTAATGTCGACACTACAAAACCTTTTGTGGCGGTTGCCAGTCACGAAGGATTATTGGTAAACCAGCACCTGGGGGAAGCAGCGCAGCTGTATATTTTCAGAGAAACCCCAAACGGTTATCGTATGGTAGAGCAACGTGCCACCCCAAAACCGGGTTCGGGAAACGAGCGATGGCAAGAGTTGGCTGATAGTATAAACGATTGCAGAGCATTGCTTTTGGGAGGAATTGGGCCATCGCCGTCGTCAATAATTGGTCGTGCAGGAATCAAAATCGTAGAAATGACCGGTCTGATTGATGAGGGACTGGATGCTGTTTACAAGGGCAAAGAACTCCGGACCCTGAAAAAAGCCGACGTTTTTAAATGCGGTTCAGAATGCTCGGGGAAAGGAACCGGTTGTGGATAGTCGCCTGTTTAACAATAAGAAACTCTAAAAGCTAATAAATAATGAGAATAGCAGTAACAACAACGAGTGGACTTAAGGTCGACCAGCATTTTGGGAAAGCACGTAGTTTTTCGATTTACGATGTAAAAGCTGATGAAGTAAAACTTATCGAGACCAGGTTAGTCGATTCCTATTGTCAATCAAGTGCAGAGGAAACACCCGACAAAAACCACCAGTTTTCCGAAAACAGACTGTCGATGGTGTACGAGCGAATAAAAGATTGCGATAAGGTGTATACACTTCAAATTGGTGAAAAACCGGAAGCGGCACTGAAGAACAAAGGGATTAAAGTGCAAGCTTGTTCGTGTAACATCGAAAAAATCCCCGGCTGTAGCGGAAAATGCAAATAAAAAATAACTGTTATTTCAAAGACAAAGGAGAAGAACTGAAAATCAGTAGAGCAGATCTCGCGGTCATACTTCCTTCGAAATGACAATGAATAAAAAATAGTATCAACAAAAAATAATAACGACATGAAAAAACCAGAATTTCACATTTTAGTATGCAACTCTTATCGGGTTGCCGGCGATGCACAAGGTTATTGCAACAAAAACGGGTCATCCGATTTAATTCAATATATAATGGAAGAATGTAACGACCGCGGCCTCGATGTTGCGGTTTCTTCCACCGCTTGTTTAAACGTTTGCTCGCAGGGGCCGGTAATGGTAATTCATCCCAATAACCTGTGGTACGGAGGTATTAATGAAGAAAAAATCGACGAAATATTAGATGCACTGGAAGAGGGGGAGGCCGTTGAGGAATATCTCATAAGCGATTAAGTTAAACTGTCAATCTCAATTGTTTTTCCCCTCTTATCCAAATTGTTTTCAGAGTGAGCTTTAAGCATAACAATGGAATTACAATGGATAATGCCGATAGTTGTTTAATTAGCAGCAACGAACGCAGTGAAATTGATGATAATAATAAACACTCATCGGTATAACCAGAACTAATCAAACTTCAACTTGTATAGTATTCCCGGCCTTTGCCGGGGGTGCTTCTATCGGATTGCTGACCAATAACAATTATATATTATGAAGGATGAGAAGTTCCCATATTTGATCGACACTACGCTGCGCGATGGAGAACAAGCGCCAGGAGTAGTTTTTTCGCTTGAAGAAAAACTCGATATTGCTCAAAAACTGGATGAAATAGGTGTGCCTGAACTTGAAATTGGTACTCCTGCCATGGGCAAGAAAGAGCAGAGCGATATTCATTGTTTGATCAACCAGGGATTTTCCTTCGACTCTACTTGCTGGTGCAGGGCAACTTTCAACGATTTGGAAGCTGCCTTGGCTACCGGTGCTAAGCGGGTTAACCTTTCATTTCCGGTGTCTGATATACAACTTGATACGCTTGGGAAATCGCGCAACTGGGTACGAAAAAACCTACCTGAAATTATGAATTTTGCCACTAACCATTTCGAGTTTGTGGCTGTTGGTGCGCAGGATGCCTCGCGGGCCGATTACGATTTCCTGAAAGAATACATCTATTTAACAACTTTATACGGAGCCAAACGTGTACGTATTGCCGACACTGTTGGAATACTGAACCCACTTTCGGTACAAAACCTGTTTACCCGCTTGGGTAGCGATTTTGCCGATGTAGATTTTGAATTTCACGGGCATAACGATTTGGGAATGGCCACTGCCAATCATGTTGTGGCATTGCAGTCGGGCGCACAAAGTGTAAGTCTCACGGTAAACGGTTTGGGCGAACGTGCCGGAAATGCCTGTTTAGAGGAAGTGGCTTTTGCGCTTAAATATTCCTGCGGCTACGATTTTAATTTTGAAGGCGAGAAAATGGTTCAGCTTTCGAAACTTGTGGAGCAGGCTTCCGAGCGAAAGTTGGCATTATCAAAACCGGTTTCGGGAGATCTCGTATTTTCGCACGAATCCGGAATTCACTGCCGCAGCTTAAAAGAGAATCCTCTGTCTTATCAACCTTTTAATCCAGCCGAAATTGGCCGACTGACAGCATTGGTTATCGGAAAACATTCGGGAATGGGCGCAGTTGACGAAATGCTGCAAAAACGAAATATTTTTCTGCCAAAAAACGAACTGGCTATTCTGGTGGCTAAAATTAAACAGTTGTCGTCTGAGTTAAAGCGCGACCTGCATTTCAACGAGGTTAAAAACCTGATTTCATCGAACATTTAATTCCGCGCATGAAGTTTAAGGGAATACTCATATTGCTGCTTTTTACAGGACTTGTAACTACGGCCGGAAAAACCGTTCAGGAAAAACCGTTCAGGCCAAGCATCATGCCTTATTTAAAGCTGCAGTTTTGGAATGTGGCCAGCCAGGGATTAACAAGCGCCGACGAAAAAGCTGCCAGTCGCTTCACATCGTATTTCAGGCGCGGACGTTTAGGCCTCAAAGGAAAGGTTTTGCCCGAGCTGTCGTACAACGCTATGGTGTCGTTCGATAACCTGGCAAAAGATGGATTTTCATCAACAAAAGGCTTAATGAATGCCGGAGCAGTTGCACTTTGGAGTGCATATTTTACTTACGATCTATCACCAAAAAATGATTGGCTAAATCTAACTGGTGGTTATTTTCTGCCACATTTAAGTCGCGAATCAACAACTGCTCCCTGGACTACCAGCTCGCTTGATAAAACAGAGAACTCGTGCTACCTGCGCCAGTTTGTTACCGGTAAAGCGAACGGAATATGTCCGGGAATAAATTTGGGTGGGTTAGGCGACTTGGGAAAACAAACGCTTATATATAATATAGCCATTATCAACCGGCAGGATGCAGTAAGCATAATGGAAAGAAACTGGTCGCCGGTTTTATTAGGGCATTTAATGCTCAATTTTGGGCACAAGGAATTTTCGAAATACAACTATTGCTTCTCCAACAACCTGCTGAAAAAACAAACCAGTGCAATTTTGGGGCTTGCGTTCTCTGCTCAGGGAAAAACCGATGCTTTTAAAAGTAATCAAACGATAAGTGCTGATGCAAGTATTTATCTCGGGCATTTTAAAATCGATGGAGAATACAGTTTTTTGATTCGGAAACATAACCTCGAATACAATGCGAATTGTTTTATGCTGCGAACCGGCTACAACATTTTCCTCAAAAGGAATTTGGTGTTTGAACCTACGGCAATGTTTGAAAAGTTTTCGGGCGATAAGAATTTTAACGATGTTTCCTTTTTTGATGGTTCAGATAAAAAGCTTGATGTTGGAGTGAACCTGATTTCGATGGCGAAAAAGATAAAAGTGAATCTTCACTATGTTCATCATGATGGGGAAGGGAAAAAGAACCGTTACATAAAAAATGAAACTTTCCCCGGCGACTATGTTGCGTTGGGATTATAATTAATAATATAAATAAGTTAGATAACTAAAATTTACAATTATGGCAAACTGGACAAAGTACTTTGATGAGGCCGATCGCTACACAAAAGCGGCAGAAGGTTCATTTAAAAAAGAGAAATTGGGAAGCCTGGTAGTATATAATGTACTAAGTATGGCAGTAGAGAATTATCTTACAGCTTTGTGTGTAAGTACTGGTGATATGCCCGAGCACTCGGGAATTACGGCCATGTTAAAACAAATTGGTAAGAAAATGGAGATTCCGGAAGAATTTCATGCGGAAGCACGTTTTATTAATCGTTTTATGAATTTTTGTTCTCTGGAAGTGCTGGAAACGAAGGAACCTACACACGAAGAGTTGGCCAGAATGCTCGGTTTTACAGCTGCACTGAAAGAATATTGTGGCGCCGCTTTATCCGAAGAACAGTCGGTTTAACATTTTTCGAACCTGCTTTTTAATTGAAGCGCATTTCAAAATAAAGTCATTTTATGTGTTGCAGCCGCAAATTGACGATTACCGATTATTAAAAATATTGAGCCATTGGTTCGCATCCTTTCAATAGTTTTATATATCGGCATTTAATCAATTTGAAAATAATTAGTCAGAAATCTAGTCATTTTCAGAATTGGTATAACTTTAGCAGTCGAAAAATGAGTAGAAAAGCATTGCTATATATATTAATGGTATTCCTGTTTTTTGGATGTAAGCAAAAAGCACAGAAAATACAGTCGACAGAATTGTTGGTTTTTAGTGGAGCCGGATTAACAAATGTAATTACCGAACTCGCTGATATCTACAAAGCCGAAAATGATGTTGACATTAAACTGAATTTTGCATCTTCAGGAACGCTTGCCCGGCAAATTGAACAGGGAGCACAACCGTCAGTTTATATTTCGGCCAATGAAAAATGGGTAGACTACCTTATTAATTTGGATTTGTTGGTTCCTGAATCAAAAGAGAAAATTGTCGGAACGTCTCTGGCCGTCATCGCTCCTTCCGATAGCGAAACAGATTCTATCACATTTTTGGACAATTTCCCTGAGCAGTTTGCCGGCCGCCTGTCAATTGGCGATCCAAAACATGTGCCGGCAGGCGACTATGCATGGAAAGCAATTGAGAGTGGAACTTATGCAGAAATATTAAGCGATCGTATCTTACCGGCAAAAGATGTGCGCTCGGCACTAATGGTGGTTGAATTGGGCGAAGTGGAAATGGGAATTGTATATAAAACTGATGCCTTGAAATCGCAAAAGGTAAAGATTGTATCCATTGTTCCTGAAAGGCTACATCCGCCAATTGGATTTTACGCCTCCATTTTAAAAAATAAAAACAACGAACAAACCAGGCTTTTTTATAATTTTCTGACCTCGAAAGAAGCAAAAGACATCTGGATTAAAAACGGATTTAAGATTGAGTGAATTGTTTAAATATACAGCAAGCGAGTGGTCGGCAATACAATTATCCTTATGTGTTGCGCTAATTTGTGCTGTAATAACCTTGCCGCTGGCAATTGCTGTGGGGTGGTTTCTGGCCCGAAAACGATTTTTTGGTAAGTCGGTGGTCGAAGGAATTTTACATTTACCACTGGTTCTTCCTCCAATAACAACCGGTTATTTATTATTACTGGTTTTCGGGAACCGCGGATTTATTGGTAAATTCTTCTACGAAACATTCGGAATTCAAATTGCCTTTTCGTTTTACGCTGCTGTAATCGCAGCCATTTTTGTATCTTTTCCATTGGTTACACGTTCCATTCGTTTATCAATTGAACTTGTTGATCAGAAACTGGAAGAAGCTGCTCGCACTTTGGGGGCCTCCAACTTAAGGGTGTTTTTTACCATTACATTACCCTTGGCGTTGCCCGGAGTAATTAGTGGATTCATTCTCTCGTTCGCCAGAAGTTTGGGCGAATTTGGAGCAACCATCTCATTCGCCGGAAACATCGAAGGAAAGACACAAACACTTCCGCTGGCCATATTTTCTGAAATGCAGGTGCCGGGACAAGAAGCTTCAACCATGCGTCTGGTTGTGGTATCTGTTATATTATCGCTGCTGGCAATGATTGCTGCCGAGTTTTTAAACCGCCGTGTAATTAAAAGCAAAACAGCATGAAGCCGGCATTGAGTTTCCATATACAATTGCAACGAAATGATTTTACACTCGATGTAAAAGCCGAAATACCAAATGGGATTACCGGTATTTTTGGGCCTTCAGGGCATGGAAAAACCAGTTTGTTGAATTCCATTGCCGGAATTGTTACACCTGATTCCGGCTACATTCATTTAAATGAACACACACTTCTCGATACAACCAATAGCGTTAATGTTAAAATAAGGAAGCGTAAAGTGGGCTACGTTTTTCAGGACGAACGCCTTTTTCCACATTATACTATAAAGAAGAACCTGTTGTACGGCGAAAAGAATCCCGATCAGGAGTTGTTTGATGAGGTGGTGGATACGTTGCAGATTGCACATTTATTAAATAAGAAACCAGAACAGTGTTCCGGTGGCGAAAAACAACGTGCCGCAATTGGGCGTGCCATAATAAGTGGTTCGAAAATATTATTGATGGACGAGCCGTTTTCGGCACTGGATGTAAACCTGCGTCGCGAAATAATACCGTATTTAAACCGGGTGCATCAGAAATTTTCACTTCCTATATTAATAGTAAGCCACGATCTTCCAGATCTTTTAAGCCTTACCGATAACTTGCTATTACTTAAAAACGGGCAGTTACAAGGGCACGGTAAGTTTACCGATTTGTTAGATCGACCTGAGAATTTGGAGCTAATGCACGAGTCGGGCTGGTATAACGTAATGCATCTTTCGGTCTTTGCTCACCTCGAATCGAAGAATATGGTTTTGTTGAAAAGCAATAAAAGCAACCTGCAAATACAGGCGCTCACCCAAACTATTGGAAAAAATGTAGAGGTAAATCAGAAATTAAAAGTGCTAATCAAGCCAGAAAGCATCGCTTTATCAAAAGAACCGGTGCAAAATATCTCGCTCCGCAACCAGGTAGAAGGTATCATGAAAGAAGTATTTTTGAAAGATGGCCTGGCTTTTTGTGTGGTTGATGTGGGCGAAAACATCATTGTCGAGGTAACTGAAGCATCCCGGAAAAGTATGTGCCTCGAAAAAGGACAGCGAGTATATTGCCTTTTTAAGTCCGTGTCTCTCAAAATTTATTAAATCAAGTCGCTCAGATTATCAGTTACTTGCGTTTTTACCCCGAAAATAATTGCATTTATTTTGATGTAAATGCTTGCATAATTAAAAACCTTGTTTACTTTTGCAGCCGCTTTGAGAGAAGCGCAGTTCATAGACAATATGGGAACAGGAACGGCAAAGGTTAGCGCTGTTGATTACTAGTATGGGCTACGGTTTTTACGCGGGATCAGCGGTTTTAAAAAAGTTTCAAAAAAAAACATTAAAAAGTATTTGGAAGAAACGAAATTAGATTTACCTTTGCAGCCGCTTTTACAGGGAGCGACGTTCAAAGGAAAAATGCTGCAGGTTGAGATTTGAAGTGAAACGGCAAATGAGCTATTGAAATTAAATGATCAACCAGGAATACTTCGAAAATTAAATTTCAAAAAAAAGTGAAAAAATATTTTGGAAGATTCAGAAAAGCAATTACCTTTGCAGCCGCTTTTAAAACAAAGCAACGTTCAGGCGACATACTGAGAGTAAAAACGAGTGAACAAAAGAGCCGGTAAAACGGCTTAAAAAAATCACGTCAAAGCCGCATGAGACATTAGAGATAAAGTTTCAAAAAAAAGCAAAAAAGTTTTGGAGGTTTTGAAAAAGTAATTACCTTTGTCGCCCCGTTAAAAGGGAAACGAGTTCTGGTTACAGAGTGAGATAATGAGAGAAGAGTAGCCAGTAAAGATATTAGAAAAGTAGACGACCGGCATTAAGAGGAAAGATTGCGATGCTGGTTTTTTTACGCAAGTTCTTTAAAATTTTGAAGCACAAAAAAGCAAGGTTAATTTAAAAACAACTTTGTTAATTTCTGAGAGACAAGTAAACCTTGAGCGAAAGATATTAAACTTTTTATATTTACAACGGAGAGTTTGATCCTGGCTCAGGATGAACGCTAGCGGGAGGCCTAACACATGCAAGTCGAACGGTAACAGTTCCTTCGGGAAGCTGACGAGTGGCGCACGGGTGCGTAACGCGTATGCAACCTTCCTTGTACAGAGGGATAGCCCATGGAAACGTGGATTAATACCTCATAGTATCACAATTTCGCATGTTATTGTGATTAAAGTTTTGGCGGTACAAGATGGGCATGCGTAAGATTAGGTAGTTGGTGAGGTAAAGGCTCACCAAGCCGACGATCTTTAGGGGTTCTGAGAGGATTATCCCCCACACTGGTACTGAGACACGGACCAGACTCCTACGGGAGGCAGCAGTGAGGAATATTGGTCAATGGGCGCAAGCCTGAACCAGCCATCCCGCGTGCAGGATGACGGCCCTATGGGTTGTAAACTGCTTTTGTTTGCCAAGAATGGTACCTACGTGTAGGTATTTGACGGTAGCAAATGAATAAGGACCGGCTAACTCCGTGCCAGCAGCCGCGGTAATACGGAGGGTCCAAGCGTTATCCGGATTTATTGGGTTTAAAGGGTGCGCAGGCGGAACTTTAAGTCAGTGGTGAAATCTTGCCGCTTAACGGTAAAATTGCCATTGATACTGATGTTCTTGAATGTAGTTGAGGTAGGCGGAATGTGTTGTGTAGCGGTGAAATGCATAGATATGACACAGAACGCCGATTGCGAAGGCAGCTTACTAAGCTACGATTGACGCTGAGGCACGAAAGCGTGGGGAGCGAACAGGATTAGATACCCTGGTAGTCCACGCCGTAAACGATGATCACTCGCTGTTTGCGATACACAGTAAGCGGCTGAGCGAAAGCATTAAGTGATCCACCTGGGGAGTACGATCGCAAGGTTGAAACTCAAAGGAATTGACGGGGGCCCGCACAAGCGGAGGAACATGTGGTTTAATTCGATGATACGCGAGGAACCTTACCTGGGCTTAAATGTAGGCTGCATAGAGTAGAGATATTCTTTTCCTTCGGGACTGCTTACAAGGTGCTGCATGGTTGTCGTCAGCTCGTGCCGTGAGGTGTCGGGTTAAGTCCCATAACGAGCGCAACCCCTATCGTTAGTTGCTAGCAGGTAATGCTGAGGACTCTAGCGAGACTGCCACCGTAAGGTGAGAGGAAGGTGGGGATGACGTCAAATCAGCACGGCCCTTATGTCCAGGGCTACACACGTGTTACAATGGTCGGTACAAAGGGCAGCTACCAGGCAACTGGATGCCAATCCCTAAAGCCGATCCCAGTTCGGATTGGAGTCTGCAACCCGACTCCATGAAGTTGGATTCGCTAGTAATCGCGCATCAGCCATGGCGCGGTGAATACGTTCCCGGGCCTTGTACACACCGCCCGTCAAACCATGGAAGCTGGGGGTACCTGAAGTCTGTGACCGCAAGGAGCGGCCTAGGGTAAAACTGGTAACTGGGGTTAAGTCGTAACAAGGTAGCCGTACCGGAAGGTGTGGCTGGAACACCTCCTTTCTGGAGCTAAGGTTTAACAGTCTTGGTTGAGGAGATTGACAAAAGTTGTCCTTGCTTTTTTTACAATATTACACATGAGTTGCAAAGCGGGAGCTGCGCTAAAAGCCAAAGCTCAGAAGCTTGGCGCTTAGAATAAACAGTCCCGTAGCTCAGCTGGTTAGAGTACTACACTGATAATGTAGGGGTCCCCAGTTCAAGTCTGGGCGGGACTACCAATCAGAGAAGAGA
>NZ_OY781465.1 GCF_963676735.1 uncultured Draconibacterium sp.
CTTGTAGCCCTGAAGGGCGAGTTGGCCTCGCGTCTCCTCGGCAGGGCATCTGCCGACCAGTCGCTGGTCGGCAAGCTGATGGACCCGGGCTCGGACGTCCTAAGCCTTCTTGACGACAGGGCGAAGGGCAAGGCGGAAGACAAGAAGAAGGGCAAGGCGACCGGTACGAAAGCCAACCCCAACGTCGATGTCTTGATCAGCATTCCCAAGTCGTGGTGGGAGAAGCCGCACCGGCAGAAGCTGCGCTATTTCATTCCGGAGTGGGACGACTTGGTCGATCCCGACTACGACTTCCTGAACGATGAGCACTCGGGAGGACGCGGGGACTGGTCCAACGAAGTGTACGCGCACCAGATGTATCCGGAGCCCAACTACGACGGCATTCTCATGTCCCGTGCGGTGGCAGAGAAGAGTAAAAAAAAGAAGCAGCGGATCAACGCCATGGGCGTGCACCGGTTCCTGCGGGTGCCGCGCGAGTTCCCGATCATGGGGGGACTGCGGCGCCTTCGACTACATCATGGAGGAGACGCCCCCGTACAGCACGGAGGACGTGCTCGACTACTACACCCGGCTCGACTTCGATATGGGCGTCAGCGTCGACCACCTGATCGTGACCGCTACGGAAGCTCAGAAGCAGTTCCGCTACGACCTGACCATCCACAACGCCGAGGACTTCCTCAAGCAGCACCGAGCCGCCGGACTCAAATGGGAACCCATCGGCTCCGTCCAGGGATGGGACCCCAAGAGCTACGCAGAAGCCGCCCGCCAGTACGTGGCCATGGGCTACAAGCGGATTGCCCTCGGGGGATTGGTGCGAACAAGGAATGGCGGCATTTTTGACATTCTGGAGGAGATCCGGGGGACCATCCCGGAGTCGACCGATATCCACATTTTCGGCGTAGCAAGGCTGGACGCTCTACCCGTGTTCTCTAGTCTTGGAGTGACTTCTGTGGACAGCGCATCAAGCCTCCGGATGGCTTGGATGAGGACGACTAACAGCTACCTGACAGAGGAGGGCCCCTATGCCGCCCTCCGCATCCCCGAAGCAGGGAAGAGCTTCCGGGCCAAGCGCATGCGCGAACACCCCGAACTGAGCGAGTCAAGAATCCAGGAACTGGAGCGCAATGCTCTCGACTCCGTCAGGGCGTACGGGGATAGAGGCTGCTCCCTGGATACGTGTGTTGAGGCGCTCCTTGAGTATGACCAATACGTGACGAGTGAGAGAATCGACATGGAGTCGCACTACCGTCATACGCTGGAGCAACGCCCTTGGGAGCGGTGCACCTGTGCGGTCTGTCAGAAATGGGGGATAGAGGTCGCGATCTTCCGAGGGAACAACAGAAACAGGCGACGTGGCTTCCACAATACCTGCATATACTACCGTCAGCTGCAGGATGTTCTGCAGGGCAAGGACGTCATGCTTCCCAACGGCAAGATGACCGACTATGCCTGCCCAAAGCAGCCTCTGCTGTTTGATGACCGGGGAGAGTGATGCGACACACCATACACTTGCTTGAGGACATGCGGCAACAGATAGCCTCCGCCGCAATCAAGATGCGGGAGTGGGAGGAAATGCCCCGCGTTAGTGATGAGGAAGAGAAGCAGATCATTGAGCACATCGCTCTTTTCGATCACTCAGACGAGTTCCGTGATGTGCGGATCTCCGGCGTGGACGGAAGTGGCGACTACCCGACCCTTTCCTACAACGACTCATTCGTCTACGTGACCGTTGCGCAGGGCTCTTCCTACCGGTCGCACCGGGCACATGGTCTACAGGAAGAAGAGTCCCTTCCCCCACTGATCCGCGTGACCTGGCTGCCGGCGAGCAACGACGCCAGTAGCCTAGAGCTCCGGGACGACCTGGCGGACTTGGCTGGCGAGGAACTACTGCAGACGCTGGCCAACTCTGATTACCGTTCACTCAAGGCTCGCCTCTCCCGCAAGGACACCCCACCAGTTCAGCTTGCCGAACATCTGCTCCTGCCGCATGCCCATGACGCAGGGAACCTCCGCATCCAGCTTTGCTCCACGGCAGAATTCGGAATGGCGCTGCGTATCATCAAGTCTTCAGACGAGGGTGCCTACGTTCTGGTGGATACAACAATGTCTCTCCCCCTGGTAACGAGGAAGGACGCGAGCCTTTTCTTTGAGCACGTGAAGAGACGGTGTTGCTCTGAGGCCCGGGATCGTGGTGTTCGTTTCCTTGCGCTCTCAAAGTCACACGGGCTTCCCTCAATCGGCCTGATCGAGGGACTTGCGAGAGAAAAGGGCGGTCTCCCCGAAGGCGCTTCCGCCGAGCACTGGTTCCTCCGACTTCCTGTCCAAGGCATAGATGGCTGGGCTTTCTCGCTTGCCGAGGAGCGTTTGCTTCCCCCACCGGGCGCGATAACCTACCTGGTGCGCTTCCACAGAACGACGCCAGTAATGCGTCTCGATATGGACCGTCGCTTCTGGGAGGAACATATCAAGGGGGACGAGCTTGCAGAGCAGGCTCTGTTCCAGGACTTGGATTACGCTTGTCACGACCAGCGATGCTACGGGTATCCCTATCCCATCCATGCGGGCATGGCGGCGCGTCGCTGACGAAGCAGGAGCGGATTGCTTTGCGGAAACGGATCGTAGATGAAGCCGTGCGCCAGGGCCTGAGACGCTCGCTCTTTAGGGACGCATCAATCGGGACTGGCCACGCCTAGTCCTGCATCCAGACCGGAGGGGAATATGCCAAATCTAACGGCAACGATAGCGAAGCTGGGGACGCGCTTTGGCGTTCTGGCTGAGAGCAGCACGGCCATGCTCTCGGTGATCTGCAGAGATACGGATGTAGCGGTGGGGGACCTGTTCCTGCTGCCTTGTCATCGTGGCCCGGAACGAATGTACGTGTTTCGTACTACTCAATATGCGAACATTCTGAACCGTGAGTTTCAGATGAACGACATCGCTCGCAACAAGCTGACGATGCCGGACTCCCTATTTCTCTGCGGATCTCGCGGATGAGAAGCTGATCGAACTCAAGGGCATTGTGCTTGGCTACTCGCAGCGGAACGAAGCCACCGACACGTGGGAGTTCCACCGTCCTCGCCGTCTCCCCGAGCATCTGTCCGACGTGTACCATGTGAATGCGGACAACCCAGAGGTCGCAGAAGTTGTTCGAGGACTGATTGCCAGTCAGTTGGGGTCCTCAGGGCTGCGCGTAGGGGAACTGCTGGCTGGCGAGAGCCCGCTCGAAGGCGTGGGCATCTACCTGCCCACCTTCGCTCTGTCTCACCACATTGGCGTCTTCGGTCGCACTGGCTGTGGCAAGAGCAACCTGATGATGGTCTTCCTCAAGGCCATTCTCGACCACAACCAGCGGGTACTACAGGAAGGGCTGGCTGAACCGAAGGCGTCCATCTTCGCCATTGATCCGCACAACGAATTCTGGACCTGGCACGCCGAGGCCGGCGGAGCTGACGGCATTCGGGGAGTCGTCCAGGCGTACGGTCTGGAGGAGCAACACGCACTGGTCGCGCCTTTCGCTTATCTGACGGCCAAGAACGTATCTGCGGCCTTCCAGCAGAAACTGGATCTCTCCCGGGCGGATGTGACTCCTCCCGATCTTGCCAGCATCATGGAGTTTTCCGAGCAACAGGTCGGCTACTGCAATCACGTCTTCCACGCCAAAGGCGAAGGCTGGGTACAGGCCGTGCTCATGTCGAGCACGGAAGCCGGCGACGATGAGGATGCGGGCGGCTACCTACCGGGTACCGTTTCCCGCTGTCCAGCGGCGGTTGGGCTTCCTGCAATACGGACACACCCGGATCTTCGCTCGGTTCGATCCCGATGCTGGCCTGAACTACGACTCCATGCTGCCGGACATCATCTGTGCGTTGGAGCATGGGCGGGTCCTGATCCTCGACACCACCCTCATGAGTGAACTCGAGCAGTTCTTGGTCAGCACCGTGGTTGCCCGAGTTCTGTTCAGCCTGCGCAAGGCACTTCGCTCGGCAGAGTCTGCCGAAACATTGGAGGACGAGATCCGTCAGGCCCTAGGCAATGACACCACCAACGGCCAGGTCGGCATGCGCAGCCTCGCAGATGTCCTCATCGGGCGACTGGGTACTGGAGAGTTGCCCTACATCGACGATGGGATTCTGGTCTCCTCGACCGATCTCCCCTATGTCAACGTGGTCATTGAGGAAGCCCCCAGCATCCTCAATCCCGACCGCATGCGGTTCGGCAGCGTGTTCCGGGATATCTCCCGACAAGGCCGGAAGTTCGGGATCGGCCTGACCGTGGTCAGCCAGCAAGTCAGCGAGATCGACCAGGGGGTGCTGACTCAGCTCAATACCGAATTCACCATGGCCCTCGGCAACGAGTTGGAGCGGCGAGAGGCGGTCAAGAACGCGTCGGCCGACCTCTACGGCTTCGAGCGCGAATTGCAGGTGATGGGCAAGGGACAGGTCATGCTAACCGCCTCCTACCGGGATGTGCCATTGCCCATGCAGGTCCCGAACTACGATGAGATCGGGGGAGTTCGCTAGCGTGGCAAACCAAGACCGGACAGGGAACTCATACGAACAGCTGCTGGAAGCATCCGTTCAGCAGCTAGGCTACGAGAGAAATGGAACAACGGGAAGATGCTATCTGCATCCATCTAAGGGGCAGAAGCTGGTCGTGATCCCAGACACTTACATCCAACCGGACATTGTGATCCGTTCAGGTAAGCGCGTCACTTCGGTTCTGTACGTGACCCATTGGAGTGAGACGCGTTCCTCAAAGAAGAAGTTCTGGCGAACGTGGGAGGAAGCCGCCCAGCAGAAACTCGTCGTTGGTTCTCAGATGCGGACAGTTAACTGCATCTTCGAAGCCCTTCCTGCGGGGACAAGACCTCGGATATGCGTCAGAGCTACTGATCTACCCAGAGATCGCTTGAGGAATGGGCGTCCCCCTCTCCAGCTGAATGGATGGGATCCGGGGATCGGTTGGGCCATGATCGAGGCCTTTGATGTGTCCATCATATTCCCTGTAGGCTATGAACCTGTTCACGCGGCAAAGGACTTCGGGGAGAGTGAGCACGACCCCGTGACCACGGAGCTTGTTCGTCGGGCTCTCACCAAGCGCGTGAAACGCTACCATGACTCAATGTGGGACTTGCCTTGGGCCGGGTCAGGAAGGTGGCGGTGGACGGTGCGAAGGAGTCTGGGCCTACGGCAAGCCGGTACCGTATCGGGCTTCTGCATGTCTACCTGTTCCACCGTGTTCTATCGCGAATTGCCGGACCTTCCATGGCATCTCTCGGGGAGTTCCTGACCGGTCTGATTAGCATGGGATCCACTTCTCTGCGAATCCGTGAACTGCACAGGATCCCCTGCTTCTCTGCTTGTAGTCTCGAACAGGTTGGGGAGGTCTTCAGTACTCTTGCCAAGGTATTCGTCCGCACTGGCGACAAGGCGAAGATGTTCTGTATGGAAACGTCTACGGGGGTAGGAGGAGAATACTCACTCAACAAAGACCTCGCCCTCTCCCTCCGAGATCTAGGGCTCCATGTTAGTTCACCTGGGTTTCTTAATGTACTTGAGGCGACCTTTGCCCGCTTCGACCGTGCCTACGGTGTCGGAGAAGCCATGGAGGACATTGCCTCACCACACATGATGACCCACAAGGAGGCCTTCGTTCGGGAGAGTTTTGAAGCGGTGGTAGCAGACCATGATGTCAGCGAGCTAAAGCGGCTCTTGTGCAAGCATGCCATGGCACCCAGTGCCGAGCGTGTGGCGGTCAGCGGACACTCTCAGAACTGGGTTTTCGAGATGCTCCTTAGCATGACGAACCTGAACAGCAGTGAAGACATCCAGAAGCGCTTCAAACGCCTCTTCGAGTCCACTGCGCACAAACTGCGACCACACGCACCGTACGGAGACTACGCCAAGGCAGTCGCTTTCATGCTGCAAGGGAGAGACCTCTGCGAACAATGGGGCTCCCCAAACCTACGCAGGACACTCTCCGAAGATGAGTTCCGGAGGCTGGCATGGGAAACAGTGGCTGAATGCATCCTGGGAGGCTTTTCCGACCGGGGGTCCCGAATGGCCAGCAGCGACAGGGTCATTCGTGAGTACCTGCAGAACAAGTCGATGCGGATCATCTCCTCCGATCTCAACGGTCTGAATGCGATGGTTGAGCACTACCTTGGGGACATCTGTGAATTCGCCTTTGAGGAGACCGATGACTGTGAAGTCATGGAACTCAGGGACGAGCTCTTCTCCCATCGCGTCTGCCCTTCATGCCATACAGACATCATCAAGCGCATCTGGAAGGCAGAGCCCCTGACTACTCATTTTGAGGGTGTCTCACGGAACGGGAAATGGCTGATCAAGATTCAGTCTGCCCAGGACGGGAACGAAGGACATAAGACGAAGGAACTAGCGGGACGGAGCCGAGGGATTGGGATTGCCTGCAGTTTCGGAGAGGATGCGACTAACCGTATGGAATGGAGCTTCGGCATGCGGTACATGCCCAAGCGAGCACTTGTCCTTGACGGAGACTGGAGTCCCAGACAGAAAGCGAATCTCTACGAAGCAGGTTGGGATTGGCTTGGCGAAGTGAGTGAACTGGGCGAGTTGCGGAAACTAATCGCCGAGTGAGCGCCGGACGCTACCGAGCGAACACAGGGAGGAACGATGATTTCAATCGATGCATTCCACGAGATCCTGGACAGCGAGAAGGGCCGCGGCTACCCGCTCAACGACAGCCAACGGAAAGCTGTCGACCATCCAACCGGTCCCCTCTGGCTGATCGCTGGACCGGGTTCGGGCAAGAGCGAGGTGCTGGTTACTCGAACGCTCCGGCTGCTCTGTGTGGATGGAGTCGACCCCCGTTCGGTGATGCTCACCACATTCACCGTCAAGGCGGCTCGGAATCTGGAGGACCGCCTGGCCACGTACCTGTCGGGCCTGCAGCATCACGAGCCCAGCTTGGCAGCGGTCGACATCTCGGACCTGCGGATCGGCACGATCCATAGCCTATGCAACGACATTCTCCAGGAGTACCGGTACCCGGGCTACCAGAATGTCCGGTTGCTGGATCAGGTGGAGCAACACCTTTTCCTCTACCTCCATGCCGACATCACGAACCACGATGACCTGGCCTTCTGGGAGTTCTTCGAGTACGCCGTCAGCGATTGGCGGAGCAAGGACTATGCCCCTGGCAAGTGGAAGCGTGCCAAGGCTGCGACTGTCCTGTTCAACCATATCGTGGAGGACATGGTCGATGTGTCTGCCATGAGGGGAGCGGGCGGACACTGGGCGACGCTGGCGGACCTCTACGACCAATACGTCGCCATGTTGAAGGCCAAATACCGCTGTGATTGGGCGCATCTGCAGGCCAGGTTCGTGGAGTTCATCCAGGAACCATCGGGACGCCAACTGCTGGGAGGTGTCGCTGGCAAGACACCGCCGCTGACGCATATCCTCGTCGATGAATACCAGGACTCGAATCCCATCCAGGAACGTCTGTATCTGTCACTGGCCAGCCAAGCGCCGCACAACCTGACGGTGGTTGGCGATGACGATCAGGCGCTCTACCGGTTCCGGGGGGGGGACAGTGGCGGGGATGGTCAACTTCGACAAAGGCCTGCAAGACTGTGTTGGGCATCGACCCCACACCTGTGCAACTCGTCGAGAACTATCGTTCTCACGAGGACATCGTGGAGTTCTTCAACCGGTACATCACGTCCTTCCCGGAGATGGCCCGACCTGGCGTGAGGGCGCCGGACAAGAAGCCGGTTGAGCCCATGTCGAGCGTGACCGGTGACCACCCAGCTGTGGCCTGGGTGACTCGGAAGAAGGCTGGCGATCTGCCTGCGGCAGTCGCCGATCTGATCGAGGACCATCTCGTCGCCGACGGGGTCATTTCCGACTACAGCCAATGTGTGCTGCTACTGCGGAGTGCCAAGGACTCCACGCGCAATGCAGGCCCATTCCTGGAGGCCCTCAATGCGAAGGGAGTTCCTGTCTACAACCCTCGCTCGAAGACGTTCATGGATAGCGAGGAGGTCCAGTGCCTGCTTGGTGCGCTGGTCCATGTGATCGATTGGAATCACTGGTTCCGCACGATCACGTATCCCGTTCCCTGGGTAGCCAATGTGAACTCGTGGATCGTGACGCTAGACCGAGCTTTGGATGCCATACCCACCATGCGGCACGGGCTTGAAAACTACATAGAGGAAAGCAACAAAGCCCTCGAGGCAGACTGCCGTGCGAACCCAGGTGGCTTCCTCGACGTCACGCTCCACGAAATCCTCTTCCGCATCCTCTCTCTGGAGCCATTCCGGGAATGGCGGAAGGACCCAGTTCGCAGCCAACGACTGGCGAAGGTCACCCGCTTGTTCGACAGCTACCACAGCTTCAGTCTGGATTCGCTTCGCTCGGATGCCACGGGAAGGAGCATTGACGAGAGCTTCCTCGGGCGATTCTATTACACGTTCGTGAGCTACCTCGTGGATGCCGGGATCGACGATGAGGAAGACGAGGAAGTCGTCGTCCCCGAAGGCAGCCTACCGGTGATGACCATTCACCAAGCCAAAGGGCTCGAGTTTCCCTTCGTGATCGTGGGTCAGTTGGGGACGAAGGGACGTGTAGGTGCGGCGCAGCAGTTGGAGCATGAGCTAGCACCATTCCGGCAGGACCTGTATCCGCGCAATCCGCAGGCTCCGGCAGACTTGGCGATTGAGGATGACATCCGCCTGCTCTATGTCGCCTACTCCCGCGCCCAGTATGCCCTGATCCTAGCTGGCACTCAAACCCAGATGAAGAAGCACGTGGCTGCTCCGGGGCGTGATTTCACCACATTCCGTCGAGAAACCAAGATCATCTGAGGAGAGAACCCATGCCTGGCCCCTACTCGGGAATTGCTTTGACTCCACCCAAGAAGTCACCGGTCAAGCGCCGCTACAGCGTGACGCAGGACATTGTCGGCTACCGCCGCTGTCCCCGGCAGTACGGGGAGATCAACGTCCACAAGTACGCTCCGGCTCACCAAACCCAGCTCTACTTCGGGACGGTTCTGCATCAGGTGTTGGACCGTTGCCATGGGCATTACCACGGCACGCTCGATCCCGCGACAGCCGGAACCTTGCCGGATGCAGGATCAGTTCTCTCCGATGCCGAGATCACCGCGCACCTTCACGCGTACGACTCGTCAGTGTCGGCTGGCGATGTGCCGCCCGCATCTCCCAGTGACATCATGCGTTACTTTCTGGAGGTGGAGAACAGCCTGAAGAGTCGCGGAATCCGAGCCATCACAAGGGATCAGCGCGTCAAGGCGATCCGCATCCTGCAGTACTTCAACGCGCTGGAGGGAGAGAATCTCTACCCCGCGAGTCGAGGACACCGAGCACCGGCTCCAGACAGACCAAAACACGTTCATCATGCATGGAGTGGTCGACTTGCTGGTGAACACGCCGGGGGCAGGAGGAGATCCTGGCGACTGCGAGATCTGGGACTACAAGGGGACGAGCCGTGTATCCATGACGCCCAACGACCTCCTGAGCTACCAGTTCCAGATGCAGGTCTACGCAAGGCTCTACGAGCTGAAACACGATGTGCTGCCCAAGAAGGTCGTTATCTATCTGCTGAGCGAGCTGGACGGTCCCACTTGCCCGACCAAACGCCCTGTCAACGCGGTCCTGGAGTTCGATGCATCCAATGGGCTCAGCAAAGCCGCCATCGACATCGCCATGGCGGAGTTCGTTGATACGGTTGGTGAGATTGAGATAGCCCGAGCACATGACCAGTGGGACCCAAGTCCCCCTGACTGCATCAGCGAACAGGACTGCGCCATCTGTGACTTCCGATGGGACTGCAGCACACCCCAACGGTGGGAAGGGCGTGAAGCTGAGGTGTCCGTAGGCGGGACAGAGACGACCGAGATGACGGAGTGACAGCTATGCAAGACCAAGAGGCGACAGTACCCCCGGAGGTGAGGAACGAGTTCCTCATCAAGCGGTACGAGGTGCTCTGGGGCAATATCGACAGATCCATGAACGGGATCTGGAACATCCTGGCGACGATCACCATCGTCGGGACCATGGTTTTCGCCGTCGAGAGCGGCAAGATGCCAGGACCGTTCGGCAAGACTGTCGGTTTCATCGTCATCTTCTGGGCCCTCAATATCGCCCTTGATCTGAATGCCTGGCACCAACGCAATCTGGCGTTTCTGACCGCCATCGAGCGTGCGTTTCTGAAAGACGGCGACTATGGGCGCATCATCCCCAAGAGCTACCGAACACCGAAGTCGACCTCGCTGGTCACGTTCTACGTGATCAACGTCCTCACATTCTCCTTTCTGCTCATCGCATTCAGCGTCTGGAGCATGGTGCCACGGAGCTCCGGTGGTTGCTGGGGGTGGGGGGGTGCTCCAGACCGCTGTCCTGGCGCTTACTGGTGTGGCGATCACGGTTGCGAATGGCATCAACCAGCATCGCTCCTACAAAGAGCACTGCGCTGAGCTGTTCAGCGAAACGGGCAGTAACTGACTTCCTGCACAGTCTCTTCCACTGGGCACAAAGGAAAGATGCCATCGAGGCAGGCCGGGCCCGGGGGCAGTGTCCCGAGCCCGGTGTTCATCCATGTAACGGATCTGGCCAACTCCTATGCGCTAGACTTCTGGTTCCAGCCAAGAGGGAGAACCGGACGGGTAGCGCAACTGAGATTCCGCAACGCGATCTCCAGGCGTTCGAAGGACGTCGCGCCATCGATCACTTGCCCGGTATCCCAACGCTTCCCATCGGCAGCAGCTTTCAAGTAGGCGCTGCTGTCGATCGAGTCCACGCCTGCGGCGAAGAGCTCGCGCACGGTCTCGGGCTTGCCAAGACCAAAGACATGGAGGGGCTTGTCCGGCTCGACGGCGCGGACGGCCTCCACGATGGCCAGGACGAGACCGAGGTCCCGGGACCGGGGAACCATGCCGCCGATGGCGATGCCGTCGAACTCATGGTCGGCATACGCTTCGGCGCACGCCCTTGCCGAATCGGGATCCCAAGCCTGGACGCAACCGTAGAGTGCCAAGTCCTTCCGTCGGCGGTTACGAACGGCCCAGATGGCGTTCGCGATGGTCAGTTTCTGGCGTTCCCTGGCCTCCGGCATCTCCATGCCCGGGGGTATCGGAAAATCGAGCGTGAACGCCACGTCCGCCTTCTCCTCCTGGAACTCCAGCACAGTCATGGGATCGAGGACTTCCTCGGTCTCGTCGGGCTTGGTCACGATGGTGACTCCCATTCCGTCCCGTTCCCCCGTGCGTGCGTTCTTGAACAGGGAGACGAACCCGCCCGAGTCGATCAGCACGGGTACCGATGGTAGTTCCTGCATGGCCTGCGCGAAGCTGTAGCTGACCATGACGGCCGGAGCGAGCCGAGGTAGATAGGGACGAATCAGATTGTCGAGGGGATAGCTGTCTCCGTAGGTGGTAACGGGTATGTACGCGGGGAAGGGAATCCTGCCCCGCTGGGTATCCAGGAAGCGTTCGTGTTCCACGAGCGTTTCTCCTTATGTCGTACGGGCTTCATCTATCTGCCCACAACGCGAGTAAGTCCAGGGCACCTTCCGTCGCCAACCCGTCGGTCAGCAGGGCGGCATGCTCCTGCACGAGTTCCTCGTTCCGCAGCATGCGGACGGCGAGTATGTGTTTTGCAGACATGCCCCTTGGCGAAGTCCCGGCAGTCGCACCGGTAGTCGCCTGAGGGGGGTACCGACGATGTGCGGCTCCAAGCCGCCGGTCACGTGCCAGCTAGTGTCATCCAGAACAGTGACGCGAAGGTCCATGGCACGACGGAGTCGGTAGGGATCGACGGAGGACGGGCGCAACGCCCTTGGGGGTTCGTTGCACAACTCCGGCAACTCCTCGTTCGGCAGGTCGCCCTGGGCGACCAACTCCCGGGCTGCGTCACGCCACTCCTGAGCGCGCTTCCACTTGAGTCCCGGCAATGCAATGAGCCTTCCTGGATCTGCCACCGTCAGCATCTCTAGGCTGTCGATCCCTACCCCCCAACAGCTTCCTGGCCCAGACTCCGCCGATCCCCTTGACCAAGGTCAGGGTCGCAGCGCACGGGCTTAGACCATGCTCGAGCATGTGGCGGAGAAGCTCGATGCTCCTGCAGGTGGCTTCTCCTACATCATCCGTGAACCGGGCCACAGCTCCCATCGCGAGCAACTGCCGGGACAGATTCTCGGCGAGACGCGTGATCTCGAACGCATAGCACCCGTGCTGCTCCGCAGTTCCCTCCTGGTCGCCAATACGGCTCCAGTCGAGCATCACCAGTGCCATCTTGATGGCCGCGAGCAGTCGTTTGCCGATTGCTCCCGTGCGTCGTCTGACTTGGTCGATTCCGGCGGCCAGGAGTTCGGAAGGCACTCCGGCCAACCGCGTGTGCAGCAATGGGAGCTCCTCGAAATCGACGGGTAGGATTGGCTCTGCGTCTTCGGTAGCAGCCAGAACCAGTAAGAGGTCGAAGTACGTCGGGTGTGGGACGTTGATCAGAAGGTCGCGCAGTTGCCGAACGGTTGCGGGGAAGAAGCATATGCCGACATGCCACCCGACCAAGCCTGGTCACGCGCAGCGTTCCCTCGGGCCCCGTACTTTCCTCGTCCTCGTTTTCGTCGGTCAGCATGCCGGCCGCGAGCATCTCCTGCACCGTGGCGTCGACATTGGCCAGACGGTTCTGGTGGGCGGCAAGGCTGGACGCGAACACACGATGGAGTTGCTCCTCGTCCCGTGCATAGCGCCCGCTGATCTCGGCAATGATCTGTTCGGCCAGGACACGAGGGTCGCATAGGCCCGACTGGATGGGCTCGAACACCCCCTGCAGATACGATTTCGCGGCCTTGTCCCATGCGGGGGCCATGAGCACGACCTCTCCCTTCTTGTCGAGACCGGGGCGACCGGCCCGCCCCACCACGCTGCCAGACATTGCGGCATGGCAGAGGCGCGAACTCCTTCCCGTTGAACTGCTGAAGATCATACAGAACGACTTGCCGGGCCGGCATGTTGAGCCCCATCTCCAGCGTTGCCGTGGCGACGAGGACGTCCAGCTCGCCTTCCCGGAAGCGCCCCTCTGTCCGCTGTCGCTTGTCATGTGTCAGTCCGGCGTGGTGGAAGCCAGCTCTGATGCCCTCGTCCTGGAGATGCATTACGAGCTGCTCCGCCCGCCGCCGGCTTTGGACGAACACCAAGCTGCGGCCCCCGTCACCTAGGTTCCTCCGCACCACTTCCGACAGTAGGCGAGGCTTGTCCGAGGCCCTCCGGAACAGCTCGATGCTCCAGGTCAGCTCGATGGGACGCCAGTCGGACGAGTACTCGACACCACCCAGCCAGCGTGCGAGCTCCGACCTGTTGCCCAGGGTCGCCGACAGGCACAGGAAACGAACGAACGGATTGAGCCGACGAAGACGGCATATGGCACCCTCCAGCCTCCCGCCACGACCACGGTCGCCCAACAGGTGGAACTCATCGACGACGACCAGATCGACCTCGGGAATCCAATGCCAGTGGCTGCGCCAACTGCGTGTGCAGGCATCGAGTCTCTCGGGGGTCATGATCATGATCTGGGCGTCCTTGAAGGGAACGGGGTACTTCTGCCCGTTGCGTCCGAAGTCGCCGGTGAATACTCCGATGTTCGTGTCCGGGAAATGTGCTTCCCAGTCTCGGGCGACTTCGCCGGCAAGCGCCTTGAGGGGAGTTAGGTAGATGGCTCGAAGCCCTCGTTTGAGGACGTCGCCGATAGCGTTGCGAGCCAGCCAGGTCTTGCCGCTTCCCGTAGGCATCTGCAGTACGCAACTGAAGCCTGTTACGAGGATGCCACTGGCGAGAATCTCGGCCTGTGGCGGGTTGACAGTCTGTGTGTTGTGGTTCATGCTAGAGAGGTCCTATCCTGTGAGGCATTAGATGCCACAAAAAGTCGCATATTCAATAGATATGAGACATCTGGTGTTCAAATGTCGCATCCACGAGGCAAGAGATGACACTGTGGGCTGAGAATGTGAGATTCCTTCTATGGAAAGGAGGAGTGAACAGAGAGAATTGGGTCAGGACGGCGGCCTCGTGGTTCGGTTGCACGGTGGCAAGAGCCGCCGCAATTCTGGACGGGAGTACGGAGCCGGAGCCGGCCGAAGCACGGCCATTCTTCGAGGCAACCGGCGAGGACGACCAGAGCTTTCCGTACGTTCGGCTGGCCGAAGCAACAGGAAACACGATCCTGGGGGAGAACATCCGGTGCCTGGTAGGCAGTCTGGAACACGGGCGCAGACAGGAGATGTGCGCCTACCTTGGCATGCACCGCAGTACGCTTGCCAGGTGGGCTTCCGGGACCTCCAGACCTTCGCGGGCCAAGCAATTG
>NZ_OY781466.1 GCF_963676735.1 uncultured Draconibacterium sp.
GTATTAAGTTAAGCAAGATAAGAATTAGTAGTTTAAATAAAAAGTGCACCTCCATTATAATCAGCTACATTATTAACAAATTAGGATTCATTGAGAGCCAAATTTTAGACATCATAAAATGCTATAGCTCCTCCATTGTTTTTGTTCTTAGTAAAACATTTTTCTATTTTTATATTGTTTAAAACAAGAGCAGCATTACTTAAATAAATAGCTCCACCATGACTTTCAGCATAATTATTAATAAAATTTGAATATTCAATAATAATAGAATTATCATTTTAAGCACAAATTACTCCTCCTTAACTAGATGAACTACTATTTTCAAAGTAACAATAAATAATATTTAAGTTATTTTAATTGTTTAAGGATAAAAGTGTTTCAAAATTATTAAAAATTGAGCAATTTTTAAAATTAATATCGCATTGATTTATGACTTCTATTATTGAAGAAGTACCAGATTTTATATGACTTATAGTACAATTTTCAAACCTAACATTTGAGTAGGCTTAAGCTTCAATTAATTTATTTGTGCTTGTAATATTATTGAATGTACTGTTGTTTATATTCAATTCACTATTATTTGCAATAGAAAATAGTGTAATCTATGATTCTTATATGTTTTCAAGAGTTATTTGATCCAAAGAAGCAATATCTAGTTGACTTAACTTACATAATAAAAATTCAGAATTGATTGAATGATCTAAATTTATTATAGTAAAGTTACTTAAAGTTATTTTATTTTCTTATTTTAAATAAAAAAATTATAAAGAGGTTAAATTTGTATTCAAATTTATAGCCGTTATATTTTTGCAAATTAAAGAATTTTTATCTTCTATTATAAAAAATTTCTCCAAATTACTAGTTGTTATATTTTTAAATTAAAGATTTTCTAAAATTATCAATTTATTATTATTAAAATTAAATAAATAATCAGAATTTGTTATATCCAAATTATTTGTAATAAAATTTATAAAGGATAAGTTTTCTGTCTAGTTAATAGAAAATAATGGAGCTTATAATTTTTTAATAGAATCTATGATTAAATTAGTAAAATTAATTTTGGAATCTTACCCTGAGGAAGTCATAATTATAGGAGACTTGACCAATACTTCTTCAATTTCTTAGTCATTGAAATTCAAAATTGTTATATCTTATAAAGCAAAACTTGCTTATGGTTTTTTATTAAAAATTAGAGAATAAGGAAAGAATGAGTTATTAATTTCAATATCTTTCATTTCTATATTTAGGTTCTTGATTTCTTCTATTGATGAAGGCAGTGAAAGAATAGAGCTAAAGGCTTCAATTAATTTTATTTAATTACAATAAAAATTTTTAAATCTACAACTTTTTAAAATTAAATTTCCATTCGAATTAACGTAATGAAATATTCCTGCATATGCTTCAATAGAAGAAGATGCTTAGAGTTCATAGGATTTTTTAACTGAACATATATCATTAATATCTTCAATTCTTTCAGGAGTACAAATAATTTCATTATTATTTTAGTTGATTTCTTGTAAATGAGAATCTATTCCATTGAAAATAATATTTTGCAAATGAAGATTGTTATTTTTAATTCCAAAATAAAATTTTGGAGTTTTAATATAAATTTCTGTCATTTCAATACAAGTATCTAGTAATGAAATATTATTTCCTTCAATTTCAAGACAATTGAGAGTAGTTATATAAATTTCTTTATTTTCAAATAAATTTGAAAAAATTTCGAATTTGTCAGTTAAAGTAGCTAATGGAATAGAGTAATCTAAAAACTATTAACTACTCACAAAATGGTGTTAACTAGATGCCAAAATGAAATAAAGTGAATTCTCAGACAAATTTTCAGATTTCTTCACTGCTTAGATTAAATTATTATAAGGAAATTCTTAGCTTCCATTAGCTGAGCCATTATTTTCAACTGATTTAATAGGATCTATAAAAATTATTTTTTGACTTGCTAAATACTCAAAACTCATCCATAGAAAAACTATTAAACTAAATTTGTTACTTAACATTAAATCCAAGAAATTTAGATTAAGAAATAATAATAATTATTATAATTTTTTTATAATTTTATGTAAAGACTATTGCTATTATGATAAACATATTTAAGTATTTTTATTTGAAGATTAATCATACTTATATAAATTTTCTATCAGAAGTAATTTTTAAAATATTATATAAGTAATAAAAATTAAATATATAAAGAAAACATCTGAGATTAATTGAGAACTTTTTAACAAAAAAATAATAATTATATTCTTTTTGTTATTTTGAAATAGATATAAAAAGTACTAAGAAAATAATAATAATATAGAATAAAGATTTATAGGTTTAATCTTACATAAGTATTTTTTTAAAGTATTTATAGTTATCATATAATACTATTAAAAAAGTTAGCAATAATAATATTCATAAAATATATTTTTTCTTCTAAAAAGTATCATTTATCTTAATCTCTATAGTATAATGAAATCAACAAAATTACATTCTTATTGTATATACTTTAACTTAATATTGTCTTATTTTTTTCTATTATTATTATCAACTTTATTTTGCTTTTTTAAGTAAATACATTCTTACACCACTGAAAGTCAACTTTAATTTCTTTAATTTTTGTTAAAATCAGTAAAAGTACATATATAAAATATTATTGCCTTTTTATAATTTTATACTTTTTTTATATTTTTATGATGTTGTTAGGAGTATCTATAACTTAAAATAATATAACTTGATTCATAGAAAATTATAAAAAATGATATTTTTTAATAATAGTTAATTTTCAAAACATCAAAGTTATCTTTATAAAAGATATTTAACTATTATATATGTTTAGGTCTTATTTTTAAATTAAGTTCTAAAACAAATAATTAGGAGGAATTTTTTTTTTTTTTTTTTTGATTTTTTGATTTGAAATCTTTAATTAGAAATTACCTGAAAATAGATTTTTTTTTTTTTTTTGTGATTTAAAAATCAACATACCTATTTATATAATAAATATAAAGAGAAAAAAAGTGATGGCAGTACTTTTGTAATTTAGTAATATATATTTGTAAAATTAAAAGTATGCTTATTAATATAAGGAAAAAATTCAAGAATTTTTATTTTTTATTTTTTATAAGCCAAGCCATCTTGCTTTCTGTAAGAATTAAAGTTTTTCTAAATGACTTAAATATCATTATTCATAGTGTTTTTTTTGATTTTGTTGTTAGTTATTTGTTATTAAATGTTTCATTTTTTTTCAATTTTGTTATTTGTTGTTGTATAGTTTTTCATTGTTTTCTTTGGGCTTCATTTTATTATAATTTTAGTTTCTTTGCTTTTTTGATTTTTAGCTTGCTTCTATTTTAGGAACCTTTCTTGTTTTCCTCTCTATAAAAATAGATTCCTTAATTAAGTAGTTTCACATGATTATTTCTATGTATTTACTAGAAATATTCCAATATAAAATTCAATTTTTTCATTCTTACTAAATGAAAACACTTTACAAATATACATTTCCTTATTCTTTTCTATGATTTTTTAATTTTTTACTCAAACTAAGAAAATACTATTTTCTTTATTAATAATAAAAACTAGTAATTTTATCACAACGATTTTTACAAAGAAGTAATCAGAAAATTAAAAAACTGTGTAGTCTTACTTTGCTTGATTTTCTTATTTAAGTTATATATAGTTTTTTTTTAAGAGAGTTAAATTATTTCCTATTAAAAAATTATAGGCTTCTTCTTAAAAATCAAATAGAAATTATAAAATAATATAAATAAATAAAAGATTAATAAGTCCATTAAATATTAAGTAAGATTGATTAGATTTTCAGGATGAATTATTGATTAACGCCAACTATTACAATTAATAAGAAATTTATTATAAATGGCATTTAACTGTAATCTTTTAAATTAAGAATTAAATATATATTACTAAGCTATTTATAATTATATTTTTAATTAAGAGCTATTTTTATATAGAAAAATTAAGCATATAAAATTATTATATAGAGCAACTTTTGTATTACTTTAAAATATATATATATTGCAATAAATTAGTAAATTTAATCTCCATAATCTAAAGTTATTATAATTAATAAATAGTATATTTTTATTAAATAAATTGATATTCATAAGAGATTATTGCAATTTCTCGAAAGATTTTTATTTAATTACATTCAATGGCATAAAAGCTTATATTTAAAGCTTTAAAACTCTCTTTTTCATAGCCATATCTGACTGAATTTTTTGTACTTTTACTCAGCTTCTACCCTCAACTTAGCAATGCCTAACTTTTTGATATGTGGTTCACTCCTAATTTATAGAATTTAATTCTTTACTAAAATTATCAATGTTTTGAATATTTTTGGTATAACATAATTTAAATAATCATAAAAATGAATACAAAAAAAATATTAAAATATTATATAGATTTTAATTATTCCTAAGTGTAATAGATTTTAATTATTCCTAAGTGTAATAGATTTTAATTATTCCTAAGTATAATAAATTTTTAATAAGGAATAACCATATTCAAATATATTTTTCTTTTCTTGAAGAAATATTAATTTTCTTTTGCTTTTCTTTTTGCTTTTTAATGAAGTAATATATTATAGCAATTAAATTGATATAAAGAATTAATTTTTAAATATACTACTTTTCTGTCAATGATTTATTTGTATTTATTTTTCACAAAAGTATTTTTTATCTAAGTTTTGTTAACTTGATTTCTATTATAAAAATAAAGTATATCAAATAAATTTATTTATTTATATCTCATTTGATATATGGAAATATAATATATACTTCAATTTTACTTGCTTACTAATAAATATTAATTTATAAATTTAATATACTTTATAAAAAAAAGATAAAATCAATCTAATTTTAGATATAACAAGAGTTTAGTTAATATATTTTTTCTATCAATTTTTTTTGATACAGCCTCATTTTTAATTTTTTCAAATATAATCCTCATTTATTCTGCTTTTTTTTATTTTTGTTTTACAATTACTCCTATGGATCATTTTTCATTCCTATTTTTTGATTCTCTTTTTTTCATTATCTATCTTCTTATTATTAGTTTCTTCTTTATTTTTTTGATGCTTCTTTTTTCTAATTTATTATAAAATTTATTAGTTATTCCATTCATTCTTTTAATCATTACTATATCTTAGTTATCCATATCTTCATATCTCTTAACTTGGTAGCTTAATATTGATATATATTAGTATTGAACAAATTATAAATTATTGCATATTATTATTGTTCGAGAGATAAATAACTTTTCTGTTCTCAAAAAACAGTAATATTTTTATCAAAGAAGAATAGAATCTACAGAAATCATTATAGCTTAGCTATAAAAACAATAATAAGAATAAAAGTAAATTTTCTTTTAGAGTAAGATAATAAGAAAGACAGTAAAATAAACTAATATTTTCAAAATCATTGATTTAAATATAGTTAATTATTTTTTATAATACTGAATTGATAGGGATATAAACCTAATAAATAAATGAATTGATTGATATTCTATAAATACTATTTTTAATATTCTCAATTTTATTTTAGAGTATCCTCTATTTTTTTGGTCAAAATATTATACAAAAATTATAATAAAAATAATTATAAATATAAAGAAAAAATTTACTTAAACTACAGAATTTAATAAATTTATATATTATTTGATTTGAAAATTATATAGGTATTTTTATGAATTTTTGTATAAACTATTATAATTATTATAATTTTTTTTATAATTTTTTTTTTTTCTTTATTTTTAAAGAAAATAATTAAATATTGTACCAAAATGAACTTGTTTTTAAGGAGTTGGCTATTTTTATTCTTTGGAATAGTTACCTTGACAAGTAATTATTTCTTTCTTTTGAAATATTCTACTAAATTTATTTTATTTTTTGAGATATTCCATTAAATTAATTTTCAAATGCACCAGATCCTGATTATAAAGCTTGGAGTGATGGAACCTTTGCAAAAAGTTGCTATGGCTATAAAAATCCTGATCCACTAACAAATTATGAGTATTCTAATGGAGGAACTGGAATGTATAAGGTAGAAATTCTTTAAAATTTTTTTAAAAATTCTATTATTCTTTTTAGTTTAAAATTGATACAACTAGCTTTTTAACTTATTGTGATATGGATGATACTGAAGGATACTATACTGAAATTTTGAAAAGAAAGCCAGGAGGAGATGATTAATCTGATATTACATATTTTGAAAAAGATTGGGAAGCATACAAAATGGTAACTTATTTTTAAGTTTATTCAAAAGACTATTGATTTTCAAAAGGTTTTGGAGATTTTACTTAAGATTTTTGGTTAGGATTAACTTACATGAATTTATTAACTACATAAATAAATGAATAAAGTTTAAAAGTATATGTATAAGAAGAAAATGATATTGGCTATTCTTATTATGATAGTTTTAAAGTTGGTGATGAAGGAACAAATTTCATATTAACTATTTCTGGATTTAATCTGGGAATCCTGATGGTGGAGATTCATTAATTAGACAAAACAATTGTTAATTTACAACTTATGATTAAGATCATGACGAAAAAGTAGGTAGTAATTGTGCAACTGATTTTTCTGGAGGATTTTGGTATGAACATTGCCATGTTATATTTTTTCACTTAATTATTGAATATTTATTATTTTTTTAAACTTCAAGAATGCTTAACCCACAGGAAGAGAAACTGATAATACTTTTGGAATGGGAATTAACTGAAGACCCTTTAAAGAAGCAACCGTATCTTTGGATTATATAACATTTAAGCTAAAACCTGTTTGCTTGAGTTACTGTGATATATGTCCAGAGGATAATGCTAATTTATGCTATAAATGTAAATCTGGTTATTACTTAACTATTTCTCGTAATCAATGTCAAGAATGTAGAGTAGAATATTGTTAGATTTGTAATTTTGATACAATTAATTAATGTGAATAATGCAGCGCAAATAAATTTTTAAGGTATGATAAGTAAAAATGTCTTGATGAATGTCCTTCAGATGAAATATTAGTCATAGGAACTAATACTTGTACTTTATGCTTTATAAATAATTGTCAAAATGTTAAGATACAATTTAAACTTTATGTGAAATTTGTTAAGAAAATTATTATTTATCTTTTGATTAAACGCTCTGCTTATCTACTTGCCCTTAAAGTCTTTCTTTATAATTTTCTCTAATTATTATTTTTTTAATAGATTTTGGAATTGAAAAAGACTAAAAATAATGTGTTTAATGTGAACCAAATGGATGTATTTAATGTATAAATGATTACTAAATATGTACTCAATGTGACAATTCATTTTATTTATTAAATGGAAAATGTTTGTCATGTCCATTAGGATGTTTAAACTGTAATTCAGCAACAAATTGTTTTGAATGCAAAAATTAAGGCGAATATACATTAGTTGAAGTAAATGACCAAAAATGGTGTATAAAAGAATGTTCTTCCTCAACTATTTATAATTTATAACAGATACTTGTGAATATTAATGTAATGCCGAATCTTTCCATAATAAAAAC
>NZ_OY781467.1 GCF_963676735.1 uncultured Draconibacterium sp.
CTCTCGTATTTTCGCTTCCTGCTCATTTACTTGCTGGTAGTGCTTGCTGTCTGACCCGTACTTCTTCATCCAGTTGTAGAGGCTATTGGTGGAGACTCCAAGGCGTTCTGCCACACTTGCTACTGTGTAGCCTTGTTCGGTGACTTGTTTTACAGCTTGGATTTTAAATTCTTCGGTAAATTGCTTATTCATTTGCCCTCCTGTGGACTACTAATTGTAATTCAAATTAGTGGCTACAGGAGGCTGGCCGATTCAAGTACAATATTAGAGATCAGTGAGAACGATATAAAATCGCTCTTAAGTCGTGGTGTCAAACTTGCTCTGGATGACTTTGGGACTGGGCACTCATCAATGAATGTACTTAGAAACTTTCCATTCGAAACCGCTAAACTAGATAAAGTCTTTGTTTCTGTACTGTTTGGTGAGCTTACGGGAAGATAGCTTACAAAAGTATGTAGAAGTGGTTCCAGCCACAGCCAGAACCTGTTTTGATTAGAAATTGGACTGGTAATTCCAGGGTAAGAATCGCTCTGGGTTAGCCTTTACCTCGCTTTGCTTCCGCTGCACTGTATTAAAGTAATCCAGCACATTAACACCAGCCTCGGCGGCAGTCGCTATCATCGCCATTATCACATCAGCAATGTCTGCCCCCGCTTGTGTCTTGTGGAACATGGCATTTTTACGGTTTCGCGCGACCAGTTTTAGCGCTTGCTCTGCCCGGTTATTGTCCAGTTGCGCTCCCTCGAGCCGGCAGAAGGCTGTCATCCCTTCATAGTGTTTATTGAAGTAGCTAATCGCTTTACCAAGACCACTGTTTTCTTCCACGTTATCATTGTTCAGTTCACCCTCACCCTCACCCCAGTCCCGGATTTGCCCCATCACTGGAAGTGACCGTTTTTTATACCAGGTTAGCCGTTGCTCGGCGTTGAGTCCTCGCTCTCTGGCTTCATCATCGTGCCGCCAGATCTCCCCATACCACGTTAACACCTGCTCCACCTCATCCGGGAACTGATTAAGTACCTCTGCGAACTGGCGTCGGCCATGACTGTTGCACAGGCAGTGTTGAACCTCGTACCCAAGTGACGACCGATTACTGGGTAATGCATCACTCATCAGAAGAGGGGGATGAGGCGAGTCTCGCTGACTCAGTATTTCATCAATAAACTCTCCGGCATGACCGATATTGGTTCGATACAACACGAAATTATACTCACCAACCAGAGCGGCTACCAGGCCTGAGCTGTAGACTCCGCTGCGCTGCCGGGTTTTATTACTGTTGCGCTGCGGTTTTTCAACCGGTGCCTGATCTAAGATCCGGTTACCTGTATCATCCAAATAATAGTGCGCAGCATTCGCTGCTTCTTGTACCATCACTTTGTGGATAGGAAGCAAACTGTTGGCGATTAACTCTGTTTGATCGAACCCGGTAGAAGCGGTCAGCTTTACCCCCATCAATGCCTGGATACTCTCCTGACGATAGTAAGGTGCGCCGACAAAGAACTTGTGCAGTGCTATCAGGCTGCTGGCACTGTAGCCATACTTCTGACCTGGCTCACCATCCTCTGTCACCTCATCGGGTAACTTAGCTGTGAAATACTGACCACAGGCATTGCAGCGCAACCGTTCCATAACATGTTGCTCCGGTACGAACGGGCTTTGCCCGGTGATCCGCAACAGGGTGGCAGGTTCGTATTTGTACAGCTTACCTTGCTGGCACTCAGGACAGGGCTCGCCTTTATTCAGGCCGTCCAGTTTATGCTGAGTGACTTTTGGTTTGACTGGTGCATTTGGTTTGGTGCTTTGAGACTTGGGGCATTTTTGACCGCGGTTTTTGTTTTTCTTGCTTTTCTGGCCAAGCAGGGTGTTCATGGTCTCCGATGACCGAACCATGCCAACCAGCTTACGCAGCTTATGTAAGGTGATATCGTTGTCAGACAGGCGCTCCTGTAGGGCAGCCAGCGTCTTTAATGCCTTCAGCAAAATTTGGCAGTCTTGTGGGCTCAGTGCCAAATCATGCTCCGTCGCATCCTGCACCCGCTGGATAAGCCCATCCAGCTCTTCGCTGTCGATATCGGTAAGGTCTTGCGCCATTTCATGTCCTATTGGCTGGCTTGTTCTGTTGATGGCGTTCATTATTCCAGCCTCACATGATCGGTCAAATTGATCGTGAAGATCGATAACCCGATAGATAAAAATGTGCGCATGGTCATAGTCTTTGCCAGCCAGACTGACCCGTCAGCAGGGATTTAAGCTGCTTAGCGGCCAAAGAAGTCACCCCATCCTGATGATGACGGGGCCAGTCCTGAAAGCGACCTTTGGACAGGCGCTTACTCATTAACCAGAAGCCAGATCCGTCATAGCATAACGCCCGCAGCATGGTTCGCCGGCGGTTAGTAAACACAAACAGGGTTCCGTTACGTGGTTCTTGTTTTAATTGATTACGCCACAGGGCGGCAAATCCATCAAAACCACAACGGAAATCAGCCGGTTTAACGGCAAGGAGTATTTGAGTCTCAGCGGTCAGGTGGATCATTGCTGCTCTCCTGCTTCGTGTATCAGGACTCGTAGTAAATCAGGAGACAACTCCCCACTGATACGTATTTGACTTGAATTGGGTAAGGTCAGCTGCAGGTTCAAACCTGACTTATGTTGAACATCGGGCTCAATCTGTAGCGGAATAAAGTCGGGTACAGGCTGCTCGGTAGGAAGCTGCTTGTGCCTGGAATTAAGCTGAGTGGTACAGATCCGCAGAGCTCTGGTGATCTGGCCGCTGCCATAATTTTTCAGCAACTCTACTGCCAGATGGCGTAGCTCATCAGGGATGTTTTCACGTGAATTAATGCGGTTTTTGCGCCAGAGCTCAAAAGCAGTGACAGTCTGGTTCAGTTTTCCTGGTTCTGCATAGTGCTGTTCCTCATGTTGGGGTGCACTAAGTAAACCAGAGCTGAAACGGTTAAGTTGAGCTATGTTGTCGTAAGCTCACGCTCCATACAGATTCAATCGCATGGTTATAGAGCCATGCCATTATTTCAGAAAGAAAGTCTGGCCAAATGTCATTGCATCAACGGGCTTACTATACATAAACCCTTGGACAAGATAACATCCTTGCGAGAGCAAGAAAGCTTCTTGCGGTTCTTCTTCGATTCCTTCGGCAATAACATTTATTCCTAGGTTATTCGCAAGATCAATTATTGTTTTTACAATCGCACAATCGCCTTTATCATCTGGAACATCATTAACAAAAGAGCGATCGATTTTTAGCTTTGAAATTGGGAGTTGCTGTAAATAACGAAGTGAGGAGTAACTGGTTCCAAAATCATCCACAGCGACATGAACACCTAGATCTCTGAGTACCTGAAGTTGCCTAGAGACTTCTTTTGTGTCGCTCATAAGATAACTTTCTGTTATTTCGAGCTCAAGATAATGTGGTGGTAGCTGAGTCATAGCAAGGCAGTCCTTGACTATGCTTGTAAAATTGCTCTGGATAAGTTGATTTCCTGAAACATTGACAGATATGAAGTCTAGCTCGTAGCCTTCTCTTCTCCATTCTTGCATCTGACGACAAGCCTCATAAAGTACCCATTGCCCCAAAGGAATGATAACGCCACATTCTTCAGCAATTGGGATGAACTTGTCAGGTGGTATCATTCCACTTTTTGGGTGGAACCAGCGAATAAGAGCTTCAGATCCAACAACCTGCCGTGTTTTTAAATCGATCTGCGGTTGATAAAAGAGTTGAAACTCATCATTATCTAACCCAGTTCTCAGGTTATTTTCTAAATGGAAGCGCTCTGTCACCTTCAAACGCAATGCTTCATTTGAAAGCTGATAACTATTACGCCCCAGCTTCTTCGCCTGATACATAGCAGCATCAGCACTCTGAATCAGCTCTTTTTCACTACCAGCATCATAGGGAAATAGGCTTACGCCAATACTGGCCGTAACGAACAATTCATGCTCTTCAATTCGAAAAACCTGACTAAGCCCTTTAAGGAACTTTTCACAAACAGAAACTACACTTTCTGGCCCGTTAAAATCTTCCAATAGTAAAAGGAATTCATCCCCACCTGAACGAGCCAATGTATCCGACTCTCTAATATGACTAAGAAGACGGTTTGATATTTTCTGAAGAAGCTTATCTCCTACAGAATGTCCGAGTGAATCGTTGATAACTTTAAATCGGTCTAAATCAATAAAGAAAACTGCCACTTCACATTCGTGCCTTTGTGCACGCTTTAAAGCACAAGAAAGACGTTCGGAAAATAACCTGCGGTTTGGCAAACCTGTAAGAATATCGTGATCAGCCATGTGACGCAGTTTTTCCTGAGCCTCATACCGCTCCGTCACATCATTGATTTTTACAACAATACCCTCAACTTTTACATTGTCTTTAGCAAAATAGGGGTGATAACTTACATCAACAAAGCGCTTCCCATGCTCCGGAAAAGATACCCATGTTTCAAAACTTACCTCTTTTCCCTGAAGTGCTATATCAAATTTAGGTCTCATTACTTCATAAAAAAACTCATCGCCAAAAAGGTACCGGGCTGTTTTCCCAACAATCTCTTCACGGCTTAATTGGAAAGCATTCAGATAAGTATCATTAACAGCCTGATACATATAGTCCTTATCAACATACGCTAAAAAATCATGGGATATCGACATAATCTTTTCGTACTGCATCAAGGTATTTTCAGCCTTGCGCATAGAGGTAATATCATTGGCAATGACCAAGATTCGGTGCTCACCCTGTTGATTGAAAAAAGGTTTCTTTATTGACATATAATGACGTCGCTGACCCGTATTCACATCAAATGAGTCTTCATACACCACCTCTGTTTCACCTTTATCCATGATAGAGCGAACATTGTGTTTAAAGTTTTCAGCATGCTTAAGGTGAGGGATATAGTCACTATCATCTTTACCGATCATTGAATCGGGGTCAACCACATTGTAAAGATCAGCTAGCGTCTTATTTGTCAGTACAAATTTGCCATCGTAATCTTTAACAAGAAATGGACTCGGAAACTCATTAATGACCTGGCGAAACATATCCTTCTGTTCTTCCAAATCTGATTGAATTTTTCTTAGTTCAGTAACATCCGTCGCAATAAGTAGAATATGCTTTTCGCCAGATTCATTTACAAACGGTTTTTTCATAGACTGAAAATTTCTAACTTCGCCAGTGTTTACATCGATAGAATCTTCAAACACAGTTTGAGTCTTGCCCTTATCCATAATTTGACGAACATTGTTGTAAAAAAAATCGGCAAGCTCTTTATCAGGTATATAATCCCCGTCATCTTTCCCTACCATCGACTCGGGACTTGAAACACCATAAAGCTCAGCTACAGCTTTGTTTGTTAAAACAAACTTCCCGTCATAGTTTTTGACAACAAGAGGACTTGGTACCTCATCAATAAGAAAGCGCAGTAATTCATTTTGTTTCTTGAGAGTAGTTTCATTTTCAGCATACTCAGCTGCTAACCGCATTTCATTTATATGAATGACAAAAAATTCTTGATCTGACAAGACCTCTCGCGTTACAAAAAAACTGACTAAGATATTTTTAGAGCACCTACGCCTAATCAATAACTCCGTTTCATAATACAAAGTCTCTTTGGTACGCAGAGATGAAAAAAAAGACTCAAAGTCAAAGGTGGGTGCGATTTCCAGTATTGACATCTGACGTAACTCTTCAGAGTTATATCCCAAGCGAGAAGCAAAAACTTCACTTACCTGAACCAAACGCCCCAGTTTATCGACCACTAGAATCGACTCAGTCATTTTTTGTCTGCTTGATGAAACCAAGTCGTTATATTGCGTAAACGATAATGTCATAACCAACTGGATTAATTATAAAAGTTATACCTATAGTATATGGTTCGAAATAAAACACCGCTAGCTCTTATACCAATAGAGTTGGAGTTTATGGGAAAACTGAGAAGCTGTACACGTAGATGACAACCCAGCATTGAGGGATCCCCTCATAAATCCGCCAGAGCATAGCCATTTTTTAAGACCTGCTCAGCTAAATCCATGGCCGCTGCTAAGATGATCCGCACCAGCAGTTTTGAACACCGAGTTAAGTGAGTTTGGACTGCCCGGACTCTCCTTGACAAATATCGCCTATTATGCATCGAACCATAATGGTGTTATCCGCACATCAGCTCCCAATCGCTTACACGAGTTATTAACTCTACGCTTATTAAGGGTTTTGCCAATGTTGGTCTTACCTATTTTTCATCATTTTCTTACTCAGCAATTATTGATGTATCGCTCGGCTTGAATGCCTGTCATGCTTTATGCAGCAGCTAATGAAGCATCATAATCCTGATTTTTAGCTACCAGCGCCCATGAAATCCTGGCAATTTTGTTTGCTAAGGCAATAATCGCAACATTGGAGTGCTTCGTCAGGCTGAGTTTCTTAATCCATAAACTGAGAGGGTCTGCTTTATCTCTCACATGTCGGAATGCAGCTCTCGCCCCATGAACTAATAACTTTCTCAGGTATCCGTTACCTCTTTTACTAATGCCTAATAATCGGTCTCGCCCTCCAGTACTATGCTGACGTGGAACCAAACCCAATGATGCCGCAAAATCTCGACCTTTCTTAAAGGTCCGCCCATCACCAAGGTCAATAAGTAATGCACTACAAACCAATGGGCCAATTCCTGTGATTTTCATTAAACGTTGTGCTGCTGGACAACTATTGAGACTTTTCTTGATCTTATTTGTAATGTCATCAATACGTTCATCCAATGTAACTAAGTCATCATACATTATTTGCAGTAATTCTCTGAACAGGCATGATAATGAGTTTTCCACATCCTCTAGCCACAAAGGAATGCATTTACGTAAGTGACTAATACCAACTGGGGCAATGATGCCATATTCAGCAGTTAACCCTCGGATCTGATTGGCCTTTGCAGTTCGCTGAGTGATTAATTCTTCCCAAATTCGATGCATTGACTGTAAATCTTGCTGTTCGACTGTCTTGATAGATACAAACCTCATATTAGGTCTATTTATCGTCTCACAAATGGCTTCAGCATCAACTTTGTCATTTTTATTTGTTTTGACATAAGGCTTAACAAACTGAGCAGCAACGAGTTTCACCTCATTATAACCTAATTTAATCAGTTCTCTTGCCCAATAATGAGCAGAGCCACACGCCTCCATACCAATAGTTGCTGTTTGGGGAGTACGTTTAACAATGGCCTTAATCCAATTATTTCTTGTGTACTTGCCTTGCCAAACAGTCTTTTCATTTTCATCAACAGCATGGATATGAAATACGTTTTTTGCTAAATCGACGCCAACTCGAGTAATCTTTGCCATTTGTGCCTCTCATCCAGGTAATAAGCTAAACATTAAAAATGTAGCATTGTTGGGGTGAGGGTGTGTCCATACCATTGCTTACGGTTTATGGAGCACTTACGATAATTAGGTTAAACTAATGAAATAAATATAAGCAGTAATGGTGTAGACACGCAGTGTATAGTTGGCAGTTTTTAAGCAAAAAAAGCAGATGGTCTGGAGTCGTCAGAACGCAGCAGCCTTCAATAAAGTGCATTTTCTCTCATGAATGCCAGTGGAGGGGGATGATTTGACAACACATTCTAGCAGACAGCCTCATATCGATATTTTTCTGTGGGATGAGAATTTCAAGACTGGTGTAAAAGAAATCGACCAGCAACATAAACACTTGGTTTTTCTTCTCAATCAAGTGGCTAACCATATCATCTTTGAGCAACAAGAGGCCTCTTTAGGTAATATTATTAACGAGCTGGTTGATTACGCGGTCTATCATTTCCAGAGTGAAGAGAACTACTGGCTGGAGGTGGCACCTGAAGCCCCTGAAACTACAAGTCATAGAGATAGCCATAATCGCTTTGTTGAACGTGTACAAGCGTTCAAACTTAAGTCGGATACGATGCCAGCAGAGTTGTGGTTGGAAGAACTGCTCTCGTTTTTAGCCAGTTGGCTTGCGGCTCACATTCTGGAAAGTGACAAGCATATGGCGTTGCTGGTTAGTGCTGTATTACAAGGCAAATCTGTCGAAGAAGCCAGTCTCTGGGCAGACCAACAGATGCAGGAATCCACTAAAGCAATTATCAATATTATTATTGCCTCATATAAGAACTTAAGTGCCAGCGCATTGCGTTTAATGCGCGAAATAAAGGTTGGGAGCCTCACTCAGACGAAACTCTCAAACAGCGAGATGAGGCTACAACAGGCGATGGAATATGCCCAGATTGGCTACTGGTCACTGGCTTACAATAGTGAGGTGGCTGATTGGTCACCTGAAGTATTCAGCTTATTTGGTTTGCCAGAAGACGCTGAACCCAGCCCGAATTCGCTCTGTAGAATAATGAACGAGGAGTACCACATTCCTTTTCTTAACTCTATGCAGGAGTGTTTTCAAACCGGAAAAGAGCATTACACTGAATATCCCATCACTCGGCCGAGTGATGGGATTAAGCGCTGGATAGAGTGTCGCGGGAAAGTCACCTATCATGATGATGGAACGCCTGACAGAATAGCGGGCTTTGTTCAAGATATCACTCAGCGTAAGGATAGCGAAAGACAAATCACTGAACTCGCCCACTTTGACTCTTTAACGGGATTACCAAACAGACGACTACTGTTTGACAGGCTACGCCAGACCATTGCGGGGGGTAAACGTAGCAACCAGAGCAACGCGTTATTGTTCTTAGATATTGATGATTTTAAAAAGATAAATGACCAGCACGGACATGATTATGGGGACGCGCTTCTTAAGGAAGTGGCATCACGTATCAGGCTGTGCATTAGGGATGGTGATACATTAGCCCGATTTGCAGGCGATGAGTTCGTTGTGATTATTCTGGGGCTGGATTCAAACCAGATGAACGCAGCCGCTCAGGCAGAAGTTGTCGCTGTAAAACTATCAGGTGCGCTTGCGGAAATATACCAACTAAAAGGTATTCAGTATAAAAGCAGTGTAAGCATTGGGATAGTCGTCTTTGGTAATGGCGAGCAAAATGAGTCAAACCTTTTAAAACAAGCCGATATTGCAATGTATAAGGCAAAACAGCGCGGGAAAAACGCGGTATGTTTTTTTGATCCGCAGATGCAAGATGAAGTCAACGAAAAGGCCCAACTGGAAGATGACCTTAGAAAAGCGATTCAAGCTCAAGAGTTTGTTCTGCACTATCAACCTCAGCTAAACCAACAGAGTTCGGTGTGTGGAGCAGAATCACTAGTGCGCTGGCAACACCCCAATAAGGGACTTATTGGGCCCGATAGGTTTATTCCTCTTGCAGAAAAAACCGGGCTCATCATCCCCCTTGGCGAGTGGGTACTTAAATCTGCCTGTAGACAATTGAGCTTATGGCAGTCAAAAGCAGAAACCGAACACCTGACTTTGTCTGTAAACGTAAGCGCCAGACAGTTTCATGACTCACAATTTATACCGCTTGCTTGTCAACTTCTGGAAAAATATAGTCTGCCAAGGGGCAAGCTACGCCTGGAGCTGACAGAAACTATGATGGTCGACGACATCGATAAGACCATTGCATCCATGAACATACTGAGAAAAAAAGGCGTTCATTTTTCACTCGATGATTTTGGTACCGGATACTCTTCACTTCGATATCTCAAAAGGCTGCCTTTAAGTCAGCTAAAGATTGACCGTTCGTTTGTGGATGATTTAGAGTCAGATGTAAATGATCAAGCTATCATCAAAACCATCATATCAATGTCCAAGGCTCTAGGGTTGTATACCATAGCTGAAGGTGTTGAAACGAAGAGGCAGAGAGCGTTCCTAGAAAACGAGGGCTGTATGGTTTATCAGGGCTTCCTGTATAGCAAGCCCCTACCTATTGAAGCGTTTGAAATGTTTTTGGCTAAATAGAACCCCCATACTGTTTAATTTCAATCAGATAAATTTAAGTCGTAGAGAGCATTATGTCAGATGAACGAGTTCGATTTTCAGACAGTGACAGTCTGATATCTACCACAACCGCAGACAGTCACATCACATATTGTAATGAAGATTTTTGTCGTATCGCCGGATATGAGGAAGAAGAATTACTTGGCGAGCCTCATAATGTTATTCGACATAGTGATATGCCCAAAGCGGCATTTGGGCAGCTCTGGGAGTATATCCAATCGGGTAAAAGTTGGATGGGGTTGGTTAAAAACCGATGTAAGGGCTCAGGACACTACTGGGTATCCGCCTTTGTTACACCTATTATGGATAAAGATGGTAAGGTCTTTGAATACCAGTCCGTCAGAACTCAGCCGTCAGACGAGCAAATTTCGAGAGCATACTCACTGTATGCGAAACTGAGAAACGGTGCGGTTTCAACGAGACGAATTAAGTGGATAAGCCTGAGCTTCTGGCTGCTCATTGCTCAGTTAGTATCACTGCTAGCACTTGCCTTTGGTGCGTTATCTCTACCTACTGCACTGTGGCTACTTATTCCATTGTGCTTAATCCAAGTTATGACATCATTTAGGCTTAAACAGCGCCTTGCTGCGGTCAATACACTTGCCAAATCACACTATGATAACCACCTCATGGAGCAGCCTTACACCGGATATTGTGATGATATCTCCCGGATTGAGCTGACGATGATGATGAAAAAGGCCGAGCTTCGCGCTGCAACCGCAAGAGCCAATGAAACCTCCGAGGGCCTACTTCAGGCTGCTAATGAAGAAGTGGCAAACAGTCAGGCTATCGACAACGAACTGAGCGAACAAGATTCAGCTACCGATGCCATGGCAGTATCCGCAGAAGAGATGCTGGCTTCCATTGATGAGGTTTCTAATCAGGCTAAACAAAGCTCTGAATTTGCGCAGAACGCGCAAGTTAAAGCAGAAGAAGGAAGCCTGACCATTGATGAGGCAGTTGAAACTGTCCATGTCCTTAGTCGGCAGCTTGATGATTCTAAAAAAGCGCTAGAGCAACTCTACTCTGACGTAGGTGGTATTGAAACCATTCTGGAAATGATACAGGGCATTGCAGAGCAAACTAACCTGTTGGCACTCAATGCAGCAATCGAAGCTGCCAGAGCTGGTGAACATGGTCGTGGATTTGCCGTTGTAGCTGATGAAGTTCGTGCCTTGTCAGCCAAGACTAGTTCCTCTGTCGATGATATTCGTTCTAAAATCGAAGTACTTCAGACCACCGTAAATAAAACAGGTAGTCTGATGGAAGAAGGAATATCCGCTTCAGAGTTAAGCGTTACTAAATCTCAGAAAAGCAAGGAAGCGTTTGCATCTATTGTGAATGATTTAGGTGCTATTGGCGAACAAAGTACCAGCACCTCACAAGCCATCGCCGAGCAGGTTCAGGTGACTCAAGGCATGACTGAGCACGTGCATCGAATGAAAGAAGCCATTCACTTAACTAAATCCCTGTCGTCCACCTCCGTAGGTCGCACAAACTTGTTAGTTGAGCGCCTAGAGAGCTTACAACGGCTGGTGAGGCAGTTCAGTCAGTCTTAAAGGCAAAAATTTAAAGCACAATTGGACAATTTGTCCTTGTAAAGAGAGATAAATTGTCCCCAATCACACCAACATGCAGGCGGTAAATCAATATGTTCGCCATAATGAGCTATACAATTCTCTGGAATCGCCCATCCCCTAGGGAGATTGTTATATCTGAGAGATTATTGAGCTTAGCTATTTGTACTGGCGTGTAGTCTGGATAATTCATCGAAAGCTGCTGGTTCTCCTTACGCACTATCAACAAGACGAGCTCATCCAAAGCGTATTTCCGGTTGGCGGAGCTGAAATGGTCAGACAGACGTTGAATTGAATCTGGATGCGTAACGGATACAGAGCCATCATACCCATAATGTTTGAATTTGAACTCTATCATTCTTGTAACCTGACGTTGCTACTTATTGATTTTTTATATGTTATTTGTATCTAAAGCCCTTATTGTAGCACTTCTTGGCATAAGTAATGACTCATGTTGATATTCCACTCTAATTCTATGTAGGTCAATAAAAAAAGAAAGCAAACTTATTGCTTGTCGCTAAGCTAAGCAGAATAATTATGCGACTTAGGTAGTATGAATGAATTGTGTAAACCTGATAGCTTTTGGCAGTTTTTGAGCACTGCACTTTAGCTCCCAGCCGTTCCTGCAAGTACGATTAGTTGGAGACGAAATTTATCGGCCAGAGATCTCGTTGCGTATTCCGGCCTAACCGGATCACCTATTCTCGGGGAATCGCTGATCCCAATCGCCGGAATACGCACTCGTCAGCTCGCGAAGGGGCATTTTTAAGTTAGTGCATTTTTTGCAACAACTGAACTACCAAGAAATCCTAGGCAGTTGCGGCGTTTTTCAAGGTAGTTGTCGCCTCGGCGTTTAAGCTGCTTGTTTCTTGTTCTCCGGATTTAGCTCAACATCGGTTACCGGAGACCAGTTTCTCGTTTCGTTTGACCATCTCTCAGGCTTGCTCAGTTTAGCCTGTTTGTAAATCTCATCTCGCTGTCTGAGGAGTGCTTTGTCTTTCCCTTGATGCTTCTGCTCGGGAGTAACAAAGTTGATCCTGCTATGCCGGTGTTCTGTGTTGTACCAACGCACGAACTCCACAGTCCATTCGCGAGCCTCTTCTAAGGACTTGAAGCCTTCTGAGGGCCAACGTCGACAGTATTTCACCGTTCTGAACAGTGACTCTTAGTACGGATTGTCGTTACTCACCCTTGGTCGGCTTCGTGAACCTGCAACACCTAACTCCTGCATCTTAGCCAACATCGTCAGGCTTTTCATCGGGCTCCCATTATCTGAATGAAGTACCACCGACTGACCTACACACTTTTCAGACCAGACTGTTCGCTCCAACAGGTTGGCCGCATGGTCTCCCGATTCACACTCATGAACCTCCCAACCAACGATCTTTCGGCTAAAGATATCCTCGATCATGTAGAGGTAATAATGCTGCCCGATCACGGTTGCCGGACAGTATGTAATATCCCAACTCCACACCTGATTCGGTCCAGAAGCCTTGTAGCTGGTTGGTTTTTTCTTTGTGCCCTTCGGCTTATCCTTGCCCCGGTGAGCCAGTTGATTGTTCTCTTTCAGTACCCGATAAAACGTTGATTCTGATGCAAGATAGATCCCTTTATCGGCTAATCTAGGCACGATCTGGCTTGGTGGTAAATCAGCAAACTCGCTTGTGTTACAGATGATTAAGATCTGCTGGCGCTCATCCTTTGTCAGCTTATTTACTGGCTCTGGTCTATCTGCTAAAGGCCGTTTATCCGCTGATAATTCACCGCCTTGCATCCAGCGCTGTAGCGTACGGAGCGACAGACCTATCTCCTGACAGGCCCGCTTCTTTCTGGCACCAGTGGCCACTGCCTCATTGATCAACTTGATGTAATATCGTCTATCTGAGAGTGAGGTTAAGACTCCTCGTCTTCTCCCCAGTAAGCATTTAGCTTTTTTCTCAGTACCAGCAGTGCTGCTGTCTCAGCCAAAGCGGCGTCTTTACGCTTTAGCTCCTTTTCTAGCTCCTTGATTCGCTTACGATCTTCCTTGCGCTCTTGAGCTAGCTGCTTAGGTGCCTGAGTCGGTTTTTCATTGCCCGCAATACAGCTAAGTTTCCATTGCTTGACCTGCTCTGGATACAGACCTTTTTCTCGGCAGTATTCACTTAACTCGACTTCAGATAATGCGGCGGTTTCAAGCACTACTGCAAACTTCTGCTCTGCTGACCAACCATCTGAACTATGACCTTTTGACACACTTAATCCTGTTGCTGAGTATTTCTTTCTCCACCCGCACAGGGTAGAGACATTGATGCTTTCCTGCCGGGCAAACCCACTCAATGATAAACCACTTTCAATAAGCTTTTGAACCATGGCTTTCTTATGATCTTCTGGATATAGCTTCACCTGAAGTAACTTACCGCCCCCTGTCCGAATATTAAGTTCTAACAGAGGCGACAACTATCCTGATGTGTGGAATCCACTCCTCTTCCGGTCGAGCTAAACTTGAACGAGACACTTGATAAAAGAGGATTTCACTATGTTGACTAAGAATATCATTGGTATTGGCCTGGCAAAGAACATATTACAAGTCTGCCATATAAGTGTTTATGGTGAGCTTCTCAGTAATAAAGCTATGAGTCGACAAAAAGTAAAAGAATTTCTGGCTAAGATTAAACCGTCAGTCATTGCCATTGAAGGGTGTTCGAGCTCGCACTACTGGGGGCGATATGCAGAGCAATTCGGCCATGAAGTTCGTATTATTAGCCCGAAAAAAGTTAAAGGTTATCTGGAGGGACACAAAACTGATAAAAATGATGCCCTTGCGATTGCCAATGCTGCAATTCAAATTGGCATAAAGTTCAGTCGGCCTAAGTCCGTTGAACAGCAAACTCTTCATTCACTTGAAACAAGTCGCCAGTTTTTAACCCGCAGCATAGTGTCATTAGGTAACCATATCCGAGCTACTATTTTTGAGTACGGCATCAGTTACCCCAAAGGTGAAAAAGGTCTAAAAGCATCTCTAGAGTTTGTTCTTAGCCGTGCCTCTGATATACCGCAAAACCTTGTTAACGTTCTCTCTGTTCTCTGGGAGCAGTACAAACAACAAAAAGAAGAGCTTAAGGCATTAGAGAAAGAGAAAAATGCTTTAACTCGCCAGATAGATCCATGTAACCGATTAATGAAGTTGGAGGGTGTAGGAGAAACCATTGCCGCGATGCTTTACTCAACCCTTGGTGATGGAACGCAATTCAAAAATGGAAGGCAAGCATCAGCGTTCATTGGCCTTACCCCAAAACAATATAGTACTGGTGGGAAGGTTGTTATGATGGGAATAGACAAGTTCGGTGGCGTCAAAGATCTCCGTTCACTGCTATATCTGGGGGCTATGGCCTATATAAGTCGGTTACCGGAGGTTCCCAGTACAGAAAAAGAGGTCTGGTTGATCAAGGCAGTGAAGCGGTTAGGCTTTAAGAAAGCTTGTATAGCTTTGGCGAACAAGACGGTTAGAACTGCGTGGGCAATGCTCCGCTATGAAACGAAGTATAAACCAACAATGTTACTGGGTTAATTTACTCTACTAATTTTATACAATGATGATGCACAAAAGGTAAGACCAACCTGCTGAGAACCTGACCCTGTGGAAAATGCTTCGTGATGAAAGCTGTTATCCTGATAAGGAAAGTAGGTGCGCAAACATCATAGGTTAGAGGGTAGCTCCCTCAATGAGAAACCGAATATATGCCCGCATCTTAACTTTTAGAAATATTCATTGTGTAAAACGTGGATTCCATATACGACACAGGGGGATATTGACATCAAATATGCGCTTATAAAGCATGACGGCCTTTTGGGGCGACTCATTGTGCTAGCCAATGAGCTAGAGCATTCAAATTGGGCAGCTATTGACCAACTTATAAGTGAACTAAACCTGAATGAAGGAGCGATTATAGCCTGCGACGTTCAAGCTGCTCTGTGGGTATCTGAACTTAGCTAGTAAGGCACTACCTGACGCTACGTTACAGGAGAATCGCTACCTGTAAACGGCGAGCGCTATGATGGATTCATCCATTGCCCGTTTATATATAACGATAAACACCGAAGATATTGAGGAGAAGGTTTAAAATCAGGGTGGTGAGCAATGATGCGGAGCAGTCCGTCGGGGGCTATGGATGCTACAAGAATACTCCACGACTTGAAACAGGAGAGACCGTAAGCGCATCATGAACCACACATTCATTTAGGCTGGCACCAGGCTTATGATCTTATCCTCATTAACAAGGAGATAAGATCATGGCTCACCGACGACGCAGCGACCAGGAATGGCTGGAGCTATTCCAACAGTACGGAAACAGCGCCCTGAATCAAAGGGAGTTCTGCCGACGGAACCAACTCAGCCCTTCAACCTTCTTTTCAAAACGACGTTCGCTGGAGCTTACCCGAGGTAATCCAAAGAGCGGATTTGTCCGAACGGCAGTGGTTGAACAAACAACCCGCTATCAGGTGATGGCTCCCATCAACACGGATATGACACTCAGCTTTAATGATGTTGAGTTGAGTATTCTGCGAAATACCCCCGCAGGTTATTTAGCAGAGCTTATCCTCGAGCTGTCATCATGAAAGGATTGACCAACCCTCCCGCTATCTACCTGTACCGTGAGTT
>NZ_OY781468.1 GCF_963676735.1 uncultured Draconibacterium sp.
AGTAAGCCTAAACTCATATTTTTAACATTAAAATAATATATATTTTTTTAAAAGTTTCATAATGATATTAATTTTTATAGGAATCTGAAATTTACCAACACAGGTTTAAAAGCTTTGGCTTAAGCTATTTGTTCACTTATTGATCTTCAGTCATTAACTTTAAGATTTGATGGGTCAAATTAATTCTTTAAGAAGAGCAAAATATAATTATAATTTGTATTTAGTAATCTGAAGTTTACAGATGTAGGTGTGACAAATTTTAGCTAAAATCTAACACACCTTAAAAGATTAGAATAGCTTGATCTTAATTTTGATTAGTATTATTTTATTCTATTTAGTATATTTATTTAATTTATTCTATTTATTATAGTAATCAAAAGATTACTGATAACTGTTTAATTAGTTTAAGTTAAGATCTAAAGCATTTACCTTCATTACAATCTTTAACTTTACGCTTTTATTTGTAAAAAAAAAAAAAGTATTATCAAAACATATTTCTATTTTATATAATAGTGATAAGCAGATAACATAACTTGGTGTATAGAATTGTTTGAGTAATTTAGATTAGCTACCAATACTAAATTATCTTTTCTTAAGTTGTATGTGTAAGATTAATTAATAAATAGTTTGTAAGTATTAAAGAAATCTTTTTATATTTAGAAAAATATATCTATTCAACTTGAAAATGATTGATTTTATGAAAGAACATTAGTCTATATCATTAGTTATTATTTTATTTAATCAAAATTAAACTTTATTTTATTAGAATTAAACCAATTTAATTTCTATATTTTTATTTATAACCAGTAAATTTTAAATAAATTTAAAAATATCTATTTTTACCTAAATATTCAGTTAAATTAAAATATTTTATATATATGAACAAATTCTAAAAGGAATTTTCTTAAAAATTTTTAGCTAGTAATGAGAATTTCATAAACAATAAGAAAATAGTTGATAGTACTATGATAATAATTAATAATATAGTTATTACAAATTAAGTAGCTTTTTTTTTTTTTTAGAAAAATTCTAATTATAAATAATTATGGCAAATAATTATAACACTTTATCTATAAATCAAGTATATTCTTAACTTAAAAATACTTTTACTTTTATTAATCATCATATATATTTAAGTATAACAAAAAAAAGAGCAAACTTTTAAGTTAAAATTGAAATATTTATAGGATAATATATATATATATTTCATATTTATTAGATTATATATAATAATTCTATAAAATCAAATAAACAAATCTTTCTACTATAATCTAATTTAAATATGAAAAATTAAAATATTAATTAAGTACAAATTCTAAAAATAATTTTACTGTTTATTAAATCTTTTTAATATTTCAACAAACTTTAAGTAATTTTAAGAAATTATAACTTCCTTATCAAATAGATAATACTTCCTACCTCATTTTATAAAAAGCATACAATTAAAATAAATATTTTAAAGAAATATATATTTCAATATATATTATAATTCAGAAGAGTATTAATTGATCTACATCAAAATATTACTAAAGATAGACTAGCAAGGTTCTAAAATTATTAATATATTGTTCAACATCTATTAATATATATTGATTGACAACACATCAAATAAATTTGTCCTAAAATTAGAAAATTAAAGAGTACTAAATGCTTAATTTTATGATGAAGAGAATTAATCTTTATCTTAGAAAAAATATTTGCTACTGATATTTATGCTAAATTATTTTATTTTTCTTTATATGTATAATTTATATAGAGGATTATTTATAATTTCCAAATAATTTAAAAATAAAATATATAGAAAAATAAAATTATAGAAATTCAAATTTATATATTTGGAAATAAATTAGTATCAATTGTTTTTAAGCTCTCATTTAGTTTTTTTGAAATTTTTTTCTAGTTAAAAAAAGAAAGTGTTTTATTTTATTTAAAAAGTATTATAAAAAAATTACTAGAATAATTTTTCTTGACTGTTGAATTTTTTAAATCTTTAATAATTGTTGGAATAAAAAAAAAAAAAAAAAAAAAAAATTTAAATTTAAATTTTAAACAAATATAGGATTGCAAATGGAAATAGCTTAGAAAATATTAGTTGATTCCCAAAACTTGATTCTTTCATAACTTATTTCTAAGCTAGGCTTCCTTGGCTAATTTTATTTTCAATATGAAATAAGGTAAGGCATAATTTAATTATAAAAATAATCTGCATAACTGGAAAAATTTGCCATTAAATATTTAAAAGATTACAAATAATTTAAAAAGAAAGAAAAGTAGTAAAAATTAAATGAAAAAATTATGTGAATGGAAAAGAATTAAGTGAAAAATATGTATCTCTCCAAAAAGCATTCTATAGCAATATAGAGGCATTATTTCAGAAGAAGAAATATCTTCATGGAATGCTCTGATCTAAAAAATTTGGAGAAGAGAAGATTTATAAGAGTTTATTAGAAAAAAGATGAAACTCAAATATAAAATAAGAAAATGGAAATAGAAACATAGATTAATTAGATTAAAGAATAGATAGAAGAGAGCAAAATGGAAATTGAAACAGATATAGGAGCTAAAAATGTGAATAAGATACTAAAGATATTATAAGAGTGGCATCCAGAAAAACCTCAACTCATATGAAGTAACCTACTTTATTGGAATATTGTGAAAAATTTTAGAATGAAGTTCGATAATAGGGAAGGAAGATGAGCTTTAGTGAAAAAAGAGAAGAAGCCTAATAGAAAAAAAAGAAAAAGAAGAAAAATAAGAAGAAGAACTAGAAAAAGAAATGATTGAAAAATAAATTTTTTTATATATTTTTGATGACTTTTTTGTGTTTTTTTTTTGAAAGTTTTATATATGAACTCCTGGGCTGAAGAAGCACAGTTTTGTTTATGAAAGGAATATATATCGTAATATATAAAATTTAAATTTGAATTTGAATATAAGTGTCATATTCTATATTTAAATTTGAAATTTTATTATTAATTTTGTCCTTGGATTTTATTAATATTTAAATTTTATAAATAGTTCTATATAGTTGATTCATATATATATTCCAATCGATTAAATAATAATAATAATAATTGTTGGAATTCCCTTAGTTCTATCTTTTTTAGAAAGAGCATAATATAATTTAGAAGATACCATAATAATCATCCAAATTATCATTAAAATTTATGAAAAAATTAATAAAATAATCATACAAATTCCTAATTTTTCATGAGCTTAGTAGCTATAACTCTCTTCCTTGCATTTAATAGCAATAGTTAGGCATATAATATAAAGTATGATGAGATTAAATTCTATAAGATAAGTAAATGCAATGATCAATTTTTGTTTAAAAGGTTTAAGAACAAAAGAGCCAAAATAGCTAATTATTAATATACTAGTAGCAAATGATATTGAAGAAGTAGGATAACTATGCTATATGATAATGAAGATGATTATAAGATTCGCTCTTAAACTTAGATAGATTATGAAGAAATTACGAATATAAGAATCATTTTAACCAGCATATAAAATAGAAAATTATTTAAAGAAGTCTCTTGAGATGTTTTTACAAGCAGAAAATGTTTTTGATCCAAATAATAAGAATTTTTTTCCTGCTTTTCCTTAAGAATTTTTTCTCATTGTATTCTTCCATAAGATAATTTAAATACAAAATAAGATAAAAAGGATTTAAAAGATAAAATAAATGATAGAATAAGAAAAGTTCAAGATATGAATAGTTGTATCAAATCTAGAGAAAACTATTTAAATGAAAAAATTTAGTGATAAGTCAATATAATAAGCAAATAGAATAGTAAGCATAAGATTCCAAATGACAAAATAAAATAACTTAAGTGTGATATATTTGATACGTTAGCTAGAATATTAGATTTTAATAATAAATAATCTCTTTGATAATTTAGAAAAATAGTAGACTAAAAAAGTAAAAATAAATATGAGTAAAGTTTAAAAAATATAATCCATTGAATTATTCCAAAAATATTGACTAAATACAAATGTTTAATAAAATGTTGGCAAATTATTTTTGTCTTCGAAATTTTCTTTGTATTTTAATGATACTGGATTGAAGATAGTTAAATAGCCAGGAGCGTAAAGAAATTTTCTTACATTTTATGGGTAATTGATATCTATAAACTTCAAAATATTCTTTAAGTTGATAGTGAAGAAAAATGAAAATGCTGAGGCTAAAAATAAAAAATAAAAATTCGATTCATAATTAAGAGAATAATATAGTACTTGGTATAAAGCTTCCTAATAGAATTGCTAACATTTGGTTAGTTTTGATTAAAGGGTTTTAGATATTAATTAACCTTTATTAGAAATTTAGCTATGATGCTGACATTTCAAAATTATTATAGGAACTAAAAGCAAGAATAGATGGCTCAAAAATATATTTTTAGACGGATTACAATTTATTTGAGAATTGCAATTCAAAATTTAATTTTTAAGATTAAAACTCTTCTTGAATTATTAGTTTCAATTATTAATCACTTTAAATTTCAATAGTATAATTCACTTACAATTCTATATCTTTTCTGATAATATTGAAATATTCATTAATATTGCTAGAATTTATTGAAAGATGCTCTTCATTTAGGTTTATAGCTTTCCAGTATAATATAAATATTTATTCATTTGAAGTTTTCATGATTTAGCTTTCTATAATAATTGAAATATCTTCACATTTGTTAGTATTTTAGTTCAAATATTATTACTCATTGCAGTAAGAAATATTATTAAGGCTAACCTATAGAGTAGGATTAACTATAGTATATATTCCATCTGGATCAATCAACTAAATGTTTAGGGTCAATATTGACTCATCTTTAACACTTTAAGTAAAAGATAAAAATATGATAAAAGTATTATTAAGCTCTGGATTGGTAATTATTGAATAAGTAAAATATTATTCATCTAAATTTTCAATAGATATTTGAGTAATATCTAAAAGATCTTAGGTTAACTTTTCACTTAGTAATATTCATTCATGATCAAAGGAAAGGGATAATTCATTGGAATTAGTTGCTTTTTCTAAATTTGCAATAATTTTAACTTTTTTTAAGTAACTTCCAAATGCTTTATTATCAAAAGTTCCTAATTCTTGAAATACAAAATTTTCCTCATTGGCACAAGTAAAGCAGGATTACTAATTATTAGGTTCATAGCATTGAGAAGTTTAACAATTTTCATGACAGTATTCACAAATATTGGTTGATTTATCTAAGACTAAAAAAATATATTAAATAGTAATAGATAAAGATATTTAAAAAGTAATAAAAGACAAAGTTAATCTGGGCATTATTCTAAGCAAAATCCTAAGAGTTCTCCATCAATTTCTTTTAAATATCCTACTAAATTCTCAGAGCAGTCTATTGCAGTTTTTTAGCATTTTTGTAATTTGTTATCCAAATAACTACCACTTTCACATGATAAACAGGTTGTTTTATTACAAGTTTAACATTGCTCAATATTTAATTAAATAGAACATTTTTCACAAGTTCCAAATTGTTAAGTTTTTCAATATCCATCAATTTCTACATAACCGTCTTGACAATCTGATAAGCATTTTTTCGTTAATGGATCTAAATATGAATTTTCACAGATAAAACATCCTTTTTCATTACAAGAAGTACAATTTTCATTGTAAGCTGATTCACAACTTTAGCAAAAATTATAGTTTTTATTATGGAAAGATTCAACATTACATTAATATTCACAAGTATCTGTTTATAAATTATAAATAGTTGAGGAAGAACATTCTTTTATACACCATTTTTCGTCATTTACTTCAACTAATTTATATTCGTCTTAATTTTTGCATTCAAAACAATTTGTTGCTGAATTACAGTTTAAACATCCTAATGGACATGACAAACATTTTCCATTTAATAAATAAAATGAATTGTCACATTGAGTACATATTTAGTAATCATTTGTACATTAAATACATCCATTTGGTTCACAATTAAACACATTATTTTTAGTCTTTTTCAATTCCAAAATCTATAAAAATAATAATAATTAGAGAAAATTATAAAGAAAGACTGTAAGGGCAAGTAGATAAGCAGAGCGTTTAATCAAAATATAAATAATAATTTTCTTAACAAATATCACATAAAGTTTAAATTGTATCTTAACATTTTTGGCAATTATTTATAAAGCATAAAGTACAAGTATTAGTTCCTATGACTAATATTTCATCTGAAGGACACTCATCAAGACATTTTTACTTATCATAACTTAAAAATTTATTTGCGCTGCATTATTCACATTAATTAATTGTATCAAAATTACAAATCTAACAATATTCTACTCTACATTCTTGACATTGATTACGAGAAATAGTTAAGTAATAACCAGATTTACATTTATAGCATAAATTAGCATTATCCTCTGGACATATATCACAGTAACTCAAGCAAACAGGTTTTAGCTTAAATGTTATATAATCCAAAGATACTGTTGCTTCTTTAAAGGGTCTTCAGTTAATTCCCATTCCAAAAGTATTATCAGTTTCTCTTCCTGTGGGTTAAGCATTCTTAAAGTTTAAAAAAATAATAAATATTCAATATTTAAGTGAAAAAATATAACATGGCAATTTCATACCAAAATCCTCCAGAAAAATCAGTTGCACAATTACTACCTACTTTTTCGTCATGATCTTAATCATAAGTTGTAAATTGACAATTGTTTTGTCTAATTAATAAATCTCCACCATCAGGATTTCCAGATTAAAATCCAGAAATAGTTATGCTTTCAGAAATTTAAATTAAAGATAGAGGATTTTATCGTTTTATCAATATTAATTAAATAGATTACCTAAAGGTTTTGAGTTAATAAAAATTTAAGAAAATGCAAAATTAAAAACGATCTAATTTTATTAAACAGTAATAGATAGATATATAATTTTAATTAAACTGTCTATAAATAAATGTATGATACTATTATTTTTATAAATTAAAAACATCCTTAAAAATAAAAAA